>NZ_DALZDK010000010.1:14703-119299 GCF_031978665.1 Niallia sp.
AATGTTTCCGTCTCATCAAAATCGACCCATACAAAATCCCCGTATCCATAAACATCTTCTATTGCTAATGGTGCTAATTTATTGTTTGGAACATATTCGAATTGTGTATGTATATGAAATTCTCCATCTTCATACCGATGCTTTAACAATAAAATAGAGGAAAGAGTGTCAGCCAATACTCTGTAAAATTCTCTAAACTCTATACCGTAAGAAAGGACAAAACGTTCTTTCTCATTTAGATGGATATAAACCACATCTCGAATATCATTATTACCTTTTTTCATAAAGTAAACCTCCAAACATTATTAGCTTGTAAACGGATAGCTTTAGCTTACTTTCTTGTTACTGAAATTGCTTTTACTCCATTTTATTTATCTGATTACAAGAATTTTTCCCTTGTTCTATGTTACTAGACTTTAATTATCGGTCCGCTTCTACATACTTTCCATCATACATCTAGTTGTGCTTATTGTAACCATTTTAGTTTAACAAATATTAGGAAAAATAGCTTACATAATCTTTAAATTAGAAAAAAAAGGAATAAACCAGCTTAGCTTAAGCGCCATTCCTTTTTTCAAGATTAATATTTGCTAAAATTTTCATTTATAAGCCATTCTTGGATGGCTATCAGCCAAACTTTTGATGATATCTGTCATTCTTCCCTTTTATCTGTCAAACTTAGCGCGTTATCAGCCAAACGAACCAACTCATTACAAACAAAAAAACACCGCAACAGGCAATGGATACATTCCTACTATCCACTCTCCCTAGCCACGATGTTCTGTCACTTATCAACTTATTTTTGTTTTACTTAACAGCCTCTTGATACTTTTATCTGCTTCCATCAATACTATAGGTCTATCCACTGTTGTCATAACCTTATTTTCCATCACTATTTTACCATCCACTATTGTTGTTTCTACATCCGCTCTTGTTGCAGAATAGACTATTCGCGAAATGGGATCCACATCATAAGAAGGAAAGGTATGAAAATTTTGCAGGTTTAAAATAGCTAAATCTGCTCTCTTGCCAATTTCCAAACTGCCAATTTCTTTTTCCAAGCCAACTGCTTTAGCCCCGCCAATGGTCGCCATTCGAAAGACCGTTTTTGCATCCATTGCAGTTGGACCATGAATAGGCTTTTGAATAAGTGCAGCTAATCTCATTTCATTAAACATATCTAAATTATTATTACATGGAGCACCATCCGCTCCTAAGCTCACAGAAGCATGGTTACAAAGGAGATGGTGCGTATCTGCTATACCTGATGCAAGCTTTAAATTAGAACCTGGACAATGACTAACATGAACACCTTTTTCTTGAATAATTCGTTTCTCCTCTTCATCCAGCCAAATGCAATGCGCCAATATCAACCGGTCATTTGCTAAGCCAAGATGATCTAGGTAGACAACATTCCTCATTCCTGTTTCTTCTTGGACAATTTGAATCTCCCCCAGGTTTTCAGATGCATGGGTGTGGACTAATACATTATATTTATCCGAAAGATTCTTTACCTCTTTCAGTAATTCCTCTGTACAAGAAACGACAAATCGTGGTGAAAATGCATACTGAATTCTTCCATTATCAAAGCGATTCCACTTCTCCAACAAGTCAACACTTTGTTGAATAGACTCCACCGTGTTTTCCTGTAATGCCAAAGGAACTTCAGCGCCTTTATCCATCATCACTTTTCCAGAAACCGCTCGTATCCCACTTTCCGCTATGGCACGAAAAGCATGCTCTGTATGATGGACTGTTTCCATATCTACGATCGTCGTTGTTCCACTTTCCAGCAGTTCACCTATGCCAAGCATCGCTGAATAATAGATAGACTCTTCATCATGGGCAGCTTCGAGTGGCCAAATTCTTTTTCTCAGCCAATCCATCAATTCTAAATCATCCCCCTTTCCCCGAAACAATGTTTGACATAAATGGATATGTGTTTGAATAAATCCTGGGATTACCGTTCTATTTGTCGCATCGAGTATTTTATCCACCTGTTTCTTTTGAATATTCGTTCCTATTTCTTTAATGATGTTCCCTTCAATATAGATATCCCCCGTAACAATTTCCTCTGCTTGATTCATCGTTACTATTTGTGCATTTTTGATTAACAGATTCCCCATTTATTTCCCCCCATGCTTGTTCAAATTTCGGAATAAACACAAAAAAAGCTACGAAAAATATGCTAATTAAGCATATTTTTTCGTAGCAAGAAATTTACGGTTTCCAGTAGAGACCCTTAATCCAATTATTAAGGATATACGAAAAAAGTTGCGATTGTGTGGCAGATACCTGCAGCCATTCATGTTATATCCTTATTTTAATCCAGAATTAAATCTTTTCAAGTTAATTGTCAGAATATTTAACATTGTTTTTTTCACTTATTTTAAAATTTTTTCTCAAAATCTCCTTTTTTACAAAGAATTATCCATTTCATTCTTTCGTTAATTTACATATAATAATACAGGGTATATGTCGAATAATTGCCTAAAACCTCGGAAGGGAGAGTGAGAAGTATGATACACCAAATGACCGAAAACCAAATCACACTTCACATCATTCAGACATTAAAAGATAATAAAAAATCTGAATTTGAATCCATCGTTGATGAGCTACAACCATATGATATAGCTCAAATTTATGAAAGTCTCCCCGAAAAGCATAGGGTTCGTTTTTTACTTTTTTTAAAAGTCGACTTATTAGCCCATCTCTTAGAAGAATTAGACAAAGAAGAACAGCTTGAAGTTCTTAATACATTAGGAATGGACAAGACAGGGAAAGTTCTAGATTTAATGGATAATGATGATCTAGCATCCCTTTTAAACGAACTAGCACCAGAAAGAATTAAAGAACTTCTTTCTGAAATGAAAAAAGAAGAATCCATCATTGTACAAAACTTAATGAACTACCCAGACGAAACTGCGGGACGCCTCATGACCAACCGTTTTGTCTGGATTCGTGATTATTACACTACCCGGGAAGCAGTGGATAAACTAAAATCTTTCGCAGATTTTGCAGAAACATTAAGCTATCTATATGTAATTGATCAAAATAGAAAATTAGTCGGGGTTGTTTCGTATCGAGACCTTTTGATCGCCGAACCACAGGATAAAATTCGTGACATTATGTACGAACGGGTTATAAGCGTAACAGTGGACCAAGACCAAGAGGAAGTAGCGCAAACCGTCCAGAAATATGATTTCTTAGCCATTCCAGTAGTTAATGAAGAAAATGTATTAATGGGAATTGTAACTGTTGATGATATGATTGATGTCGTTTTTCAAGAAGCAAACGAAGATATCGAAAAGCTCTCTGCTGCAGGGAAATCAATTGATTTTGATACAAAAGCAACCGTTGCTGCCTATAGAAGACTTCCATGGCTAATCTTACTTTTATTTATCGGCGTTGTATCCGGAAGCATCATAAGCAATTATGAAGATGTACTTACAAAAGTTGTTGCTTTATCCTTTTTTATGCCTATGATTTCAGGAATGACTGGTAATACAGGAACCCAATCTTTAGCAGTGGTTGTTCGCGGACTTATTTCTAATACGATTAATAAAAAAGTTGTTACTCAATTAATATTTAGGGAATTATTAGTCGGCTTGATCATTGGGATTACATGCGGTGTCCTCATAACACTTATTGCTTATGTCTGGCAGAGTGATCTCATGCTTGGCTTAGTTGTAGGTCTTTCCTTAATTTGCACCCTTATAATCGGAACACTATCAGGGACCATTATTCCCATCATTCTGTATAAGTTGAATATTGACCCAGCAGTTGCCTCTGGGCCATTAATCACAACACTTAATGATATATTTTCGCTATTTATTTACTTCGGAATCGCGCAAATTTTCCTTTATCACTTAATGTGAAAGCAGGGACTGTCTTACAAAGACAGTCTCTTTTTAGTGTTTGGTATATATTTTAAGTTTGGACCATATATTTGGTTGGGATCATATAGTTGGGGTTTGGATCAATTCCTTTCCGCTTTGGATCATATAACTGATTTTGGGACCATTTCCTTCCTGCTTTGATCTCCATTCTAAGAAAATCGTTATTCCCAAATAAGCAAAAAAATAATTTATTACCCCAGCATTTTTACAGGATTATGAAAAATAAGGAAACCAATCAGCCTCCTTTTCCGTCTATATAAATAAATATAAGAAATTTGAACTAGGGGTTTGCTAGAATGAGAACAAAAAAAGGATTTTCTGACAGATTCGATTGGACACTCTGTCTTTTACTTATGTTGTTTTGCTTAGTTAGTTGCATAGCTATATACAGCGCACAGGGGCCAAAAGATTCTTTTTTACAATCACAAATTATGTGGTATGTAATTGGCTCTATCGTGATAGCAATTATTATGTATTTTGATAATGAACAAATTCAACAAATAACTTGGGTTCTATATGGGATAGGTGCCATGTTATTAATAGGACTACTTATTGCTCCAGTAACAGAATTTACACCCGAAAGAAACGGAGCGCAAAGCTGGTATATTATCCCCCATGTCGGGAGTATACAGCCCTCAGAATATATGAAGGTTTTTTATATTTTAGCCCTTGCAAAGGTCATAAATAACCATCATACAAAGACTATCCATAAGTCACTACTAACAGATTTTATCTTAATGTGTAAGCTTGGCATCGTAGCTGGGATCCCGATAGGCTTAGTTATTGTACAGGATTTTGGTACAACGCTCGTTTTAATGGCTATCTTAATTGGAATGATGTTAGTTTCAGGAATCTCATGGAAAATACTCGTCCCGTTATATGGAGCTGCTGCAGCCTTTGGTTCCATCGTTTTTTACTTAGCGATCTTTGGGAGAGAGCTGTTAGAAAAATATTTAGGAGTCGATCCCTATCAATTCGATCGCATTAATTCTTGGCTTGATCCCCAGAACGCTGGCGACGCAGGATTGCAGCTGGTTAAATCATTGATGGCCATAGGCTCCGGGCTTATTAGTGGAAAAGGATTGGGAAATGAAGAAGTATATATCCCAGAAAGACATACTGATTTTATTTTTACTATTATTGGCGAGGAATATGGTTTTATCGGCGGTAGCATTGTTATCATTCTTTATTTTTTCTTAATATACCACCTCGTTAAAACGGCATTACAAACAGCGGATCCTTACAGTATTTATATTAGTGTCGGGGTCATAAGCATGATTACCTTCCACGTTTTCGAAAATATTGGCATGACCATACAATTATTACCGATAACTGGGATCCCCCTTCCTTTTATCAGTTATGGGGGGAGTTCTTTAATGTGTAATATGATGGCAATGGGCCTTATTTTTAGTATTCGTTATCATTATAAATCCTATATGTTTTCTTCCAATTCCCTTTCATTCTAATGGGAATATTGGCTTTTTCCCAGACTCAGTGTACTGCTCCTGAGTCTTTTTTAAATTTGTCCATTTAATGAAATCTTTCTTCCTATTGTTTCCTTTCCTATACAATTAGGGTATATATTTTAATAGGACAACAAAAAATAAAAGGTAAAATCTTACCTTCCACCTTTGATAACAACGACATGACAATCATTTATTCAATTGTAATAAAAACTAAATTATAATAATTATAAATAAGTATTGATTTTAAATTAAAACTTGTTATAATTAATATATAATCAGTCGAAGGGAGTTTGTTAATATGGGATTACAAACAAAAGTAGAATTACAAAAAGAATTAAACGTACAAATTGCTAACTGGAGCTTATTATACACAAAACTTCATCAACATCACTGGTATGTAAAAGGGCCATTCTTCTTCACGCTTCATGAAAAATTTGAAGAATTATATGATGAGGCTGCTGAAGCAGTCGATGAAATTGCAGAACGCCTGCTTACTATTGGCGGAAAACCTGTTTCTACATTAAAAGAGTTTATCGAAACATCCACATTACAAGAAAGCACAGAGAAATTAACTGCGAACGAAATGGTAAAATCTTTAGTAGAGGATTATAGCCATATTAATACACAACTAAAAGCATTAGCAGAGCATGCTGATGAATTAGAAGATGTTATTACAAATGATTTAGCTGTCGATCTTATTGGCAAAATCGAGAAGCATTTATGGATGTTAACTGCGTATCTTTCTGAATAACCTTCCTTTTAGAATGAATAAAACCACTTTTTCCTCTTACTATCGAAAAAGTGGTTTTATTATTCTCCCAAAAATAGTTCCTCTTAACCATCTCCATATTCCTTCATTTTGTCCTTCTTCGTTATTTACAGCCTCCTTAAAGAAAAAATCATTTTCATTCTTTTCAATAAAAAAGTATAATGATGGCAAAAGTATGTATTTTTCATCCCTAGGAGGATTAACATGAAAAAACAATTTGTTGTGATAGGACTAGGAAGCTTTGGTGGCAGTTTAGTGGAAGAGTTTCATAAAATGGGAGCAGAAGTATTAGCCATTGATCAATCTTTAGAGAAAGTGGAAAAATATCGAGCATTTGCTACGCTTTGCGTCCAAATGACACATATCACGGAAGCATCCCTAACACAAATCGGTATTCGCAACTTTGATCATGCTTTTGTTTCATTTGGAGATGATGTAGAATCTAGTACCCTTACTACGATGCTTTTAAAGGAAATGGGTATAAGCCAAGTTTGGGTAAAAGCAGCCGATGTATATCATAAACGCGTTTTAGAAAAGATTGGCGCTGACCGTGTGATTCATCCAGAACAGGATATGGCAAAAAGAATTGCGCATCATGTTATTTCCGACAGTATGATTGATTATATTCAGCTTTCTAAAGAACATGGAATTGTCGAAATGGTAGCTTCACCTAAAATACAT
Organism: Niallia sp.; assembly: GCF_031978665.1. NCBI lineage: Bacteria > Bacillati > Bacillota > Bacilli > Caryophanales > Bacillaceae > Niallia > Niallia sp. Next base: position 21,519 of record NZ_DALZDK010000010.1, read on the forward strand.
AACAAATCTATTTTAGACTTAGACGTACGTGCAAAATACGGCTGTACAATCATCGGCATCCAGCGAGCAGGAGAAACAATCGTCTCACCATCCGCAAATGAAATAATCCGTCAAGGCGATATTCTCATTATGGTAGGCAGCAATAATTGCTTATATGATTTTGAAGAAAAAGCGTTAAGATAAACCTAAAAACACAACAATAATGAAATGAAAAGTAACTTGCCAAAAAAAAATATTTACACATTAAATGAGAAGGCTTACATCAAGACCTTCTCTTTTTTCATTTATCCTCCAAATCTATCAGCGCCATTACCCGCAACGTTTAATCCTTCAATCACTGGGTATTAGTAGTATACATTAAAAACAAGGAGTGAAGGATATGAACTATTACTGGAATTGGAATTCCTTTTGGGACAAACTACCTGATTTTATTTTAGCGGTGGTTGTCTTAATCGTAGGATGGATTATTGCTAAAATCATTGAAAAAGCCCTATATAAAGGACTGCAGAAAACAAATTTGGATGAGAAAGTTTTCCCGGAAGGAAAACCCCGAAAATATTCATCTGAAAAAATAATTAGTAAAATAGTTTTTTATTTATTATTGGTTTTCGTCTTTTCTCTATTTTTTAATATCTTGAATTTAACGGTTATTACGTCGCCTTTAGTGAATATGCTTTCATCTATTCTTGGGGCTATTCCAAATATTTTAAAAGCAGCATTAATTCTATTAATTGCATGGGTCATTGCATCGGGATTAAAATTTCTTATCAAAAAAACTGGAACTACTTTAAAGGTTCACGAGAAACTGCAAAAATGGAAGCTTGCAGAAAAGAATAACCCGCAAAATCTAATGGATAAAGTCGCTAATATCGTTTTCTACTTAGTATTGCTATTATTCTTACCTGCTGTTTTAGATGCACTTAATTTAAATGGAGTTTCCGAACCATTTGCCAATATGCTTCAAAACATGCTTGCCTTTTTACCGAAACTACTAGCAGCAGCACTGATTGTATTAGTCGGTTGGTTTGTCGCAAAGATTGTTCGTACCATTCTAACAAACTTTTTACAAGCAATCGGCACAGAGGCTTTAGCTAATCGAATAGGCATCAGCAAGCTTCTTGATAATGTAAGCCTATCTTCCGTTATTGGCAATATTGTGTTCATTTTCATTCTCATCCCAACAGTTATATCAGCGCTTGAGAAATTAGATATCCAAGGAATCTCCCAGCCCGCTATTAACATGTTAAATGACATTTTAACGATGATTCCTAATATCGCTACTGCCATTATCCTCATCTTGGTTGGTATTTGGATAGGTAAATGGGTGAAGCAACTGGTTGTTACCTTATTAGTAAAGCTTAGTCTAGATACGTATGTACGAAAAATGGGCATTAACGCCAATACTAGTATTTCTAATATCATTGGAACCATTGTACAAATTCTGATTGTTTTCTTATTGGTTGTACAAGCCTTAAATATTGTAGGACTAGAATTTTTAGTCACATTATCTACTGCTGTTATCGCTTATTTACCAATGGTTATCGCTGCTGTTATCATCATTGGCATTGGCTTATGGTTAGGCTATCTCGTTCAGCAATTGCTAAGCAGTATTTTACAAGGTGCTCATTTCAAAGTATTACCAATTATCGCGAAATATGCGATTATCACTCTTTCTGTGTTTATGGCACTTGACCAATTAAGAGTGGCGTCTTCTATCGTCAATTCTGCCTTTATCCTAATCCTAGGTGGACTTGCATTAGCGTTTGGACTTGCTTTTGGTCTAGGCGGCAAGGAATTTGCTAAAAAGAGACTAGACAAACTAGATACAAAAATGGAGCAAACATCTATTCAAAAGCCAAATGATGATAATCCTTTAAATAATTAATAAACTTAAATGGGGACAAACAGGATAAGTTTCTGTCCCCATTTCCTCTAAAGGATAAAGCTATTTTGTCATTATTTTCAAAAAACCTATTGTTATGAAACCAATTTCATAGTTTAATCTAATAAAGAGAGCACAGACCAGCGTCATATATCGTTTTCGCTATAGCGTGATGGTTTTGCTCTTTTTTTGTTGTGATCTTACCTTATGGTAAATCGGTATCAAGAAGTTCATAGCCTTCTACTAATGTAGAAAGTGGTACAATATCAGCATCTTTTTGATAAACCGGAATGTACTCCTTTAAAACACTCACCACAGAAGGACCAGAAATTCCCACATGGCCAATAGCAATAAATTCTTCCTCTTTATCCAGTCTTTTAGCTAGCCGACTAGCTTGCTTAGCAATATGCTGATTTGTATATATATGATCAAAAAAGAGGTCATTTTCTAAATAAGGTACATTCAATTCCTCGGCTATTTCCTTTATAACGCTTTTACTCGTTGTTTTGCTGTCTAAATAGTAGAGATCATGCTTATGACATTCTTCTAAGATAATTCTCATCACTCGTTTATCTTCTGTCGCTTTCGAGCCCATATGATGATTCATTCCCACTGCGTAAGGAATACTTTCAATTGCAGCCTTTACTCGTTTTCTAATTTCTTCATCTGATAGATCTGTAGTAATGGCACCCGGTCCAAGCCAGCTCTTTTTCCCTTTTTTTGGTTCTAGTGGAAGATGGATAATTACTTCGTGCCCTTTTTTATGTGCTCGAATAGCATCATCTTTACTGGTAGATAGAAAAGGCATAATAGCAACCGTAATGGGAACAGGTAAATTAAGCATTTCATCTGTACCTTTCATGTTATTACCGAAATCATCAATAACGATTGCTAGCTCTTTTCTCACTTGATTATTAGATGAATCTACCTCTTGTGCGGAAATCCCTAATGGAAAAGAAAGAAAACAGAAGAAACAGATTATTTTTTTCATTTTTGACCCACCTTGTTTTTCTGTTAGTATTTTCCGCAAAGACAGGTTGCATACAAATATATGGAGAATCATTTATATGTAAAAAAACAGTTCGCTACATTTTAGCGAACTGTCATCTTTAAATAGGCTGTTTTCGTAAAGTTTGTTGCTATTACCCGCAGTTCAGAATACACTTCGCTTTCCGTGGGGCTCGCGCTGAGCCTCCTCAGCTTCGCCTCCGGGGTCTCAGACTGTCTCGCTAATCCCCGTGGCGTCTACGTGTATTCCGGCTGCTCCATTATTTCAACTAATTCTTTTCTCCTATTGAAAAAACAACAATCTTTTAGAAAACAGCCTTAAATTATTTACTTTCGGTGCATTTTAAACTCAAGGAATAAATCATTATATTCTGCTAAAGAACGTTGACCAAGGTTTTCATATACCTCTAATTTAGAAGTCATTTCTTCATCTGGATAGAAGCGCTCGTCTCCCGTAATGTCTTCTGGCAAAAATTTCATCGCTGCCTTGTTTGGAGTAGAATAACCAACATATTCTGTATTTTGCGCAGCATTTTCCGCATCCAGCATAAAGTTTATAAACTGATGGGCTCCATCAACATTCTTAGCCGTTTTCGGGATTACCATATTATCGAACCAAAGATTAGAGCCCTCTTCTGGGACAACATATTCTACATCTTCATTTTCCCACATGATTTCAGCAGCCATACCAGACCAGAGAACACCAATAGACGCTTCTCCATTTTCGATGAGCATCCGAATTTCATCTCCGACAATGGCTTTTACATTTGGAGTTAGTGTATCTAATTTCCCCTTCGCTTCCTTCAAGTGTTCATGATCTTTATCATTTAAAGAATAATGCAAGCTATTTAAGCTCATCCCCATAATTTCACGGGCACCATCAATAAGCATTATTTCATTTGTTAAATCTTTATCCCATAGATCATTCCAAGAAGTAATTTCCTTATTATCAAGCATCGTTGGATTATAGACAATACCAACCGTCCCCCAAAAATATGGAATCGAATATTGATTATCTGGATCAAAGGAAAGATTCATAAATCGACTATCTATGTTTTTTAAATTAGGAAGTTTAGCATGATCAATTGGAATTAATAATTCCTCTTCCTTCATTTTATCAATCATATATTCAGAGGGAATCGCAATATCATAGCTTGTTCCCCCCTGTTGAATTTTTGTCATCATCGCCTCATTTGAATCAAATGTTTCGTAGATAACCTTTATTCCTGTCTCCTCTTCAAATTTGGTAATTAAATCTGCATCAATATAATCTCCCCAGTTATATACGGTTAACGTATTGCCACTTGTATATCCTCTGCTTGAATTTAGCTGATGGACAATAAATAATAGAATGAAAGACAGTGCAAAGATAACAATTAATCCGCGAATTAGAGACTTCATTTTCTCACCCCCGCTTGTGGAGCTTTATGGACACGTTGCGTAATGAAATAATAACCAATTACAAGGAGCAAGGTAAATAAGAATAACAAAGTGGATAATGCATTAATATTTAAAGAAATACCTCGTCTTGCTAAAGAGTAAATTTCTACAGATAGCGTCGTAAACCCGTTTCCTGTTACAAAAAAGGTTACAGCGAAATCATCTAATGAATAGGTCAACGCCATAAAAAATCCAGCAAATATTCCTGGTGAAATATACGGAATAATAACTTTTGTAAGTACATCCTTCCAGCTAGCTCCAAGATCCAATGCCGCGTCTACTAAAGTTGGACTCATTTCCTCCAGCTTTGGTAAAACCATGATGACAACAATCGGGATAGAGAAAGCAATATGAGATAATAAGACAGAAAAGAATCCTAGCTTAATCCCAATGATTGTAAAGAAAATTAAGAAAGAAGCACCAATAATAACATCTGGACTTACAATCAGAACATTATTTAAAGATAAAATAGAATTCCGAATCCCCTTCTTCCGCATCATGGAAATACTAATTGCCCCAAGTACACCTATAATTGTCGATATCGCCGCAGATAAAAGGGCGATAATGACAGTATTTAAAACAATAATTAGTAATCTCGTATCTTGGAATAATTCTTTATACCAATCGAATGTAAAGGAATCAAAATCATGCATGGTTCCTCCACTATTAAAAGAGTAAAAGATTAAATAAAAGATAGGTGCATATAAAATGACAAAGACAATTCCTAAATATAAGACAGACCATTTTGACAGCTTTTTCATTTTATATCCCTCTCTTTCTGTTCCCTGTAAGAACCATGATGATAATCATACTAATAATCAAAAATACTGCAATCGTGGAACCCATTCCCCAATCCTGTGTGATAAGAAAATGCTGTTCAATAGCAGTACCTAATGTAATCACACGGTTACCTGCGATTAGACGCGTAATCATAAATAATGACAAAGCTGGTATAAATACAGCCTGGCACCCTGATTTTACCCCATTTAATGTAAGAGGGAATACAACCTTTTTGAATGTAGTCCAAGAGGATGCCCCTAAATCCTGAGAAGCATCAACTAAGCTAGGGTTTAACTTCTCTAATGCATTAAAGATAGGAAGAATCATAAAGGGGATAAAGATATAAACACTTACAAATAGAAAACTAAAGTCGGTAAATAACAGCTGTTGCTCGCCTATTCCCAGAAAATCTAGCATTTGATTTGCTGCACCATGTGTTCCAAATATCCCTAAAAACGCATACGCTTTTAATAATAGATTAATCCATGATGGTAGAATAATTAATAACAACCACAATTGTTTATGCTTCGTTTTTGTTAATAAATATGCAGTAGGATATGCAATAATCAAGGAAAAGAAGGTAATTAAAAATGCGTACCAGAAGGAACTTAGCGTCATCTTTAAATAAACAGGTGTAAAGAACTTCTGATAATTTTCAAACGTAAATGCCCCTTCAATATCAAAGAAGGAATAATAGACAACGAGTGCAACCGGGGCAATGACAAAGAGCGCAATCCAAAGATAATATGGGACGGTATACCATTTTGTACTACTTTTCATTGACTACACCCTCATACGCTTCTAGTCGTTTATCAAATTCTTCCTCCGTTTCTCCAAGACGCATAACATGTATGGCTTCCGGTTCAAAATATAGACCGATTTCTGTCCCAACAGTAGCTTTTTTGGTTGAATGGACAAGCCACTCATTTCCGTCTTCATCGTATCCGCAAATTTCATAGTGAACTCCTCTAAATAATTGAGAGTCAACCTTCACCTTTAACTTTCCAGCCTCAACGGAGGTTATTTCTAAATCTTCAGGACGGATTACTACTTCCACTGCTTCATTTTCGTTAAATCCACCATCCACACAATCAAAAGTTTTACTGCCAAAATGAACAATAAAATCTTTTTTCATCAACCCTGGAACAATATTGGATTCTCCGATAAAGTCTGCAACAAAGCGATTAATTGGTTCATCATAAATATCTGTTGGAGTTCCACTTTGCTCAATTCTTCCTTTATTTAATACAAAGATTTCATCAGACATCGCCAATGCTTCTTCCTGATCATGTGTAACAAAGATGAAAGTAATCCCTAATCTTCTCTGTAATTCTCTAAGCTCATACTGCATTTCCGTACGAAGCTTCAAATCCAATGCTGATAAAGGTTCGTCTAGAAGAATGATCTCTGGTTCATTTACAATCGCTCTTGCAATAGCCACACGTTGTCTCTGTCCACCAGACATTTCACTGATTTCTCTATTCTCATAGCCTTCTAGGTTTACGAAACGAAGAGCTTCTTTCACTTTCTCTTCAATTACTTGCTTCTTCCATTTTTTTATGCGAAGGCCAAAGGCCACGTTTTCAAATACATTTAAATGAGGGAAAAGCGCATAATCCTGAAAAACTGTATTTACTTGTCTTTTATTTGCTGGTATTTTATTAATCAGCTTACCGTTAAAATAAATGTTTCCTTCTGTAGGCTCCATAAATCCAGCAATTAATCGTAAAACAGTTGTTTTTCCACAGCCAGATGGTCCAAGCAGTGTATAAAATTTACCTCGTTCAATTTCAAAGCTTACGTTTTCCAAAACTGTTGTTTCTTGATCATAGCTTTTTGTTACATTCTCAAATCGAATAATATGCTGCTCAGCCATAATATCCCCCTCTTAATTTATTTTTTCTAATAGAATAGCTCCTCTCCTTATAAATAAGAATCGGTTACTACGAGAATCAATTCTGTCACACCATCTGCTAAATTTACTAATTGATGTTCCTCTGTAGCATGATAATAGATTGATTCCCCTTTTTTTGCCTTATACTCTTGCTTTCCTAATTTAAGTAAAATCTCTCCTTCGACTACGTAAGCGAATGTTTCCGATAATGATGGTTCAAATTGTTTAAATTCTCCATTCTTATCAAAGATCAGGCAGATTGGCTCCATTTCCTTTTCATTTGATTCCGGAACTAGCCATTGAATGCGATAGCCTTTCTCCTCATCTAAAAAATCGGTTACATCATCCTCAGTATAAACAACCTTTTGCTTTCGTTCTTCGTCATCGAAGAATTCTTTTGGTGTACATCCTAACACCTCTAAAATAGTAAAAAACGTTTCAATAGAAGGAGAACTTAAATCTCTCTCTAGCTGGGATATATACCCTTTACTTAAATCCGTTCTTTCTCCTAATTCTTCTTGTGTGAGCCCTTTTTTCAGCCGTAAATTCTTTATTTTTTTCCCAATTTCCATATTTCAACCTACTTTTTGTTTAGAAATAGTAAACTTGAAGACACAGGAGTTTTGTATTACTAAACTTAAAGTTTACTTTTACCCAATTATTATACAATACTTTGTATAACATGCAATCCTTTTTTGTCGCATTTCTAAATTTTTCATTCCCCAAGGAAAAGCACCAACAAAACAAAAAAGAGAATTCCCCTTAATATAAGTTCCCGTTTAAGATAATGATTAGTAAAGATTACATTATTCATACACATGAATATTAACTCCACTAACATATCCTATGAGGTACCTTTTTTAAGGAAAATTCCCTTTCACTCGTATTCTACATTCCATTATCAATCGGTATGTATTTTCCACTATCTATTTTTTCTATTTTTTTAAAATGAATTAGCTTCTTTAAAGATGCATTACAATACGCAGAAGCATCATAGGAATCTCTTCCAACTCTTATTCCAATCTCTGTAGGGCCAATCCCTACATTTCCCCCTTTTTCCTTATACAAATCACACAGTGCTTTATAAATATTTTCATCTTTTTCAGTAATTCGTAGTTTGGAATATTGCTTCAATCTTTATTCCTCCTATTGCTCCCATTTTACTGCAGGTACTTAACAGATTTCTTTTCCCTATCTTCATTCTTTTATCCAGTGGCAACTTTTTGTGTAAATTTTCAATACATCCATTTTTACTGTCTAAGTCTGCTAATTTAAGCATACTAATCCTTTAGGAAAATAACATGTATTTATGTATTTTTTTTTGAAAAATAGATATTATGTTTGAAAACTTCATTTGTTAATAGGTCGAAAGAATTATTTCAATATATTGAACACCTAGTCACCTGTCCTATTTTTTTGGAGAAAATATCCTGTTGTCTAAAAGATTGTATTTTACTGGTTTTTGCATTCCTTTTCCCACATTTAAAAATTTTCTAACCTATTATATCATTCTATATATAGAACGATATAATAGAAAAAGAAAAAACACTTGAACAATCCAAGTGTTTTTTCCATTTATCCTTAGTCCTCTTTATGCAATTTATGGTGCTTTTTAAACATGAAATGTTGCCCATATGAAGGAAATAGCTTTAATTTTTTCACTTCTTCCGGGTGTTTTATCATCATTTCTTTTAATAATTCTTTTGGCTGTTTATTTTCTGTATCAAGCCCTAATTCTTTCGCTTTACTCATAATTTGTGTATCTCTTATCTCGTCCGCAATTTGTTTAAAATCTTTTCCGTCTGTTTTGATCTTCAGTTTCTTTGCTTCAACCATAATCATTTTTTCTTGTACTTCTTTCCCTAATTGCTGCATTGTCTTTCCTTTTGTATCGATTCCAAGCTCTTTTGCCTTTTTCGAAATTTTAGCCTCAAAGACTTCTTTCATAAGAGTTTTTCCATCTTTACCCTCTGTATTAATTCCTAGCGATTTTGCTTCTTCCTTTAAGTGGGCAGTATGTACTTCCATCGCAATTTGTTGTAATTCTTTTCCTTCTGTTTTAATCCCTAGTTTTTTTGCTTCTTTCTTTATCAATACTTCATGAATCTCTTTTTTTATAGCAACAGGATCTTTTCCTTCAGTTTCAATACCAAGACTTTTTGCCAATTCTATTAAAAACTGTGTATCTTCTTGGGATATTTCCCTTTTTTCTGGTGTTGCTGGGGATGGGGCTGCACTAGTCAAAGAGCCAAAGCCTGTTAATGCTACGATTAAAGCTAGCATTAATAGCATTATTTTTTTCATTTTAATCTTCCTTTCCATTTTATAGATAATCTTATATCTTTCATATCATTTCCTGTTCTTGGTTTTATATGTAAGTTTTCTACTAAAAAATTTCCCCTGTATTGCTACTAGAGCATTTCCTATCAATAACTACATTATCTAATAGCAAACGATTAGACATACTAACTAGCTTCTGCTATTTTACATATATACAATATTAGACGGAGATGAATTATTACATGAGTAAATTTACAAAAGATTATATGATAACAATGGACGATATTGTGAGGGAAGGCGATCCCATCCTTCGTGAAAAAACAAAAGAAGTTTCGATTCCTCCTACTGAAGAAGATCAAGAAGTGCTGCAATGCATGCTACAATACTTAAAAAATAGCCAGGATCCCATTCTATCGGAAAAATATCAATTACGTGCTGGAGTAGGATTATCCGCTAATCAAATTGGCTTAGATAAGCGAATGTTCGCTGCATATATGAGACAAGAAAACGGAGAAGCCTTGGAATTTATGCTAATAAATCCCAAAATAATTAGTCATTCTACTGCAATGACCTTTATACCAGAAAGCGAAGGCTGCCTATCCATCGATCGACCAATCGTCGGCTATGTTCCTCGCTATCGAAGAATAACAGTTCGGGCCTATAATATTCTTGGGGAAGAAGTAAAGATTAAATTAAAGGATTATGAAGCAATCGTCTTCCAGCATGAAATAGATCATTTAAATGGGATATTATTTTATGATCATATTAATAGTAAGAACCCATTTGAGCTGCCTGCTAATGTAGATATTAGTCCGCTATATTAATAAGAAAGGCGGAGGCATCCGTTTAGGGGTGTGAAGCCCATCAGCTCCTGAGTGCCTAGAGCTAGACAATTAAAAAAGGGGATGGCATTTGCCATCCCCCTTTTATTTACTCAGCATCTTTTTCTAATTTGTTCTCAACTTTATATTTTGCAGTTGCCTCTGATAACCAAGTACTAGCTTGCTCTTGGACTTTTTGAGTTAACAACGCTTCTTTAATTTCCTCTTTTGACTCATCCAATGTTGCTTCTTTTGCTTCTTTTTTACCAGTTACTTTAATAATATGGTATCCATAATCTGTTTTAACTGGATCACTAATCTCGTCTACCTTCATCTCGAATGCAACTTTATCAAACTCTTCCACCATTTGTCCTGTAGAGAAATAACCTAATTCTCCACCATTCTCTTTCGTTTGTGTATCCGTTGAATATTCTTTAGCTAATTCAGCAAAGTCTCCGCCCTCATCTAGCTTCTTCTTCACTTCTTTAGCAGTTTTTTCATCTTCTACTAAGATATGGCTTGCTTCCACTTGTTCTGGTGTGTCAAAGCTTGCTTTATTATCTTCAAAATATGTTTTAATCTCGTCATCTGTAATTTCGATAGATGGCTCAAGAATTTTTGTTACTTTTAGATTTTGCTCAATTTGCTCTTTAAATACATCTTCTGTTAGACCATTTTGAGCTAATAGCATATCAAAGGTTTCTTGCCCGCCGTATTGTTCAACCATCTTGTCCAATTCTGCTTTGATTTCTTTATCTGTAACTTTCACTTTTGCTTTATCAGCTTCAAGGTCTACTACTTTATTAGAAATCATCGTATTTAATACGCTTGCGCCATATTGCTTATTTAGCTCTTCATTTAATTGTTCTTGCGTAATTTTTTCCTTTTCTACTGTTGCAACCGTCTCACTTCGTTGTGTTAGATAAACTGCTCCTACTATTAACGCTACTAGTACTACCGCTAGAATAGGAATAAGAACCTTTTTATTTTTCATATTAAGCTAAAATCCTCTCTGCACAAAATTTTGGATATAACAGGCATACCCCTATTATAACTCTTACACTATATTATCATATAATTATGACGAAATTATTAACGGATTTAAAAAAAATTCCATCCTACTATTAAATAAGATGGAATTTTTCCGACAATTTTTGAATGTTTCACATGAAACGTGTCGATTAATTGGTCGTGTTATTGCTTGTTAACGTTAATTCCACTTTTTGAGATTTACCATCTCTATAGATTTCTAATTCTACTTTATCTCCGATTTTCACTTCTGTATAAAGATATTTTCGTAAATCCGTGGAATTAGCTATTTTCTTCCCATCAATGGAAACAACTACATCCTGAACTTTTAATCCTGCCTCCGCAGCCGCAGAATTCGAATCAATATTCGTAATCATTACTCCTTCTGAAACCTCATTTGGAAGGTCCTGCAAATACATACGAGGTACTTCCTCTAAGCTTGCTAATCCTACTCCAAGGTATGGACGTTCTACTTTTCCATTTTCGATAATTTCATTTACAATTGGTATTAAATCATTACTTGGAATAGCAAAACCTAATCCTTCCACACCAGAATCACTAATTTTTAAACTGTTTATACCAATTACTTCGCCTGAAGAATTAATTAAAGCTCCTCCACTGTTACCTGGATTTATAGCTGCATCGGTTTGAATAACATTAAATTCCCAATCACCGGCAGACGTATTTACTGTAATACTTCGATCTACAGCACTTACAATACCTTGTGTTACTGTTCGAGATAACTCTAACCCAAGCGGATTACCAATTGCCCATACTTGATCTCCAGGTCTTAGTGTAGAGGAATCTCCAAAATTTATAATATCAGATGCATATTTGGCATCAATTCTTACTACTGCTAAATCAGTTAAAGCATCTGCGCCAATTAACTTCGCCTCTGTTTTATCCCCATTATAAAGAGAAATCTCTAACGTATTCGCCCCTTCAATTACATGGTTATTTGTCACAATATATGCATATTGATCATCTTTCTTAAATATAATGCCAGATCCTGATCCAGATTCTACATCACTAGAGCTCTGTGAAAATGGATTGGATTGTTGTTGAAGGTTTTCAATACCCACGATTGCTTTCGATGATGTTTCAACTATATCCGCAATGGATGCAGATCCATCACTTGTTGCCGTATTCGTCGTAGTATTTGCAGTGATAGTTCCTGATGGATTACTATCTACTTTATTAGAAAGCTCTGCTACTTGCTTTTCAAGCTTATCATAGGAATTATTGTATAGGTCCGTATGCGGAATCGTAAAAAACGTTAATGCAGACCCAACAACACCTGCAGCCAACAAGGAAAGGAAACCTTTTGCTTTAGAAGTTCCTTTTTGACTATTCATTTGTGCTCTTTCCGCTCGCCCTTCTTCAGAGGAGCTTGCTACCGCTTGCTCTGTAGCCTTAATTTCTTCCATTTCTTCTTTATCTAGATGAACTTGCTCCTTTTCTGCAGTAGCAAAAGAAGGTTGTTCCATTTCTTGTGATACCTGCATTTCTTCCTTAGCTGTCTGATCTTCATTATTCATTATCTCTTGTTCTGCCGCTTTATTCTCTGTAAAGTCATCTCCACCAAGACCCACTTGTTTTTCTTCTGGGTGATCTTTCTCCCATTCATTTCTTTTTTCAGAATCACTCATCTTCGCTTCCTCCTATTTCCATTTCGAACATTTATTTCAGTTAATTATTATTCGTTTCATTTCTAATAACTTGTTTATACATACATAGTAACCATCATATATGAATAAATTATGAACAAAGTTTGAAAAGACCTAGAAGAATTTTAGAACATTTTATTCCAGTTGTGTTAAGTGAATTGCTATCCGATGATTTCCTCCAACTACTTTAAATATACTCCTCGGAAAACCCTAACTGTGAACTCCTTTTCAGCCTATTTTATACAAATGAAGTTGGCTCTGTTACTTTTCCTTTGGAAGAGGGAAGAAAAGTGTAAAGGTTGTTCCTTTTCCTTTTTCACTCGTTACTTGAATATCACCTTCATGAAACTGAACTAATTGCTTAACAATGGATAAGCCGAGTCCAAATTCTCCATATGGGTTATTCGTTCTTGAGAGGTCTGCTTTATAAAATCTCTTCCAGATGTTTTCTATTTCATGAGCATCTATTCCAATACCCGTATCCTTGACTTCAATAATTGTTCTACCTGCTTCCATTCGCCCTGTTAACCAAACACTTCCATTTTCGGTAAACTGAATACTATTCTTCGTAATATTCATAATGATTTGGATTAGTCGATCATAATCTGCATAAATTATTGCATCACGACCTACCTCTACATAGATTTTCACTCCCTTTTCTTCCGCTAAGATTGTTAGCTGTTCATAAATAATCTCCAATACTTCTTCAAGGGGAATAAACTCCTTCATTAGGATAATTTGATTAGAACGAATTTTATCATAATCAAGATTCTCGTTTACTAACCGGAGAAGTCTTTTTGCCTCTTGGCTAATTAATTTAAGTCCTTTTTCCCGTTCATTTTCTTGTATCATATTATTATTTAATCCTTCAATCACTCCACTTATCGTCGTTAGAGGGGTCTTTAACTCATGAGAAACATCAGACATAAATTGTCTTCTCCGATTTTCTAGCGCGTCAATCGCTTCTTTTGACTCCCTTAGTCTATCTACCATCTGATTAAAATCTTGGCCTAGCTCTCCAATCTCATCAAAAGTCGAGGATGATACTTTTACACTGTAATCTCCTTCTGCAACATGGCTTGTAGCTTCCTGAAGCTTTTTTATCCGCTTTACATGTACGCGTGAAAAAATAAAACTCATTAAAAGAGCAATCGCAAACACTAAAAAGAGAATATAAATTAAATAGCGATTAATTTCCTGAATCATTTCTTTCGATTCTACAAGAGGAGAAGTTAAGATAATTCCTCCAACCACTACATTATTAACAGAATACGGAATGGCAACTAAGGCCACCTCTTGGTCTCCTCTTCTTGTACTTGGTTTAATGACTGTACTGCTGCCATCCTTTATTTCGTTCCACTCTGCTGGAGTAATATTGATATCCAAATCTTTTCCAAAAGACCAAATTCGATTTCTTTGCGTATTAAATATGCCGATCGTTATCCCTGTTCCTTTAAGTTCTTCTGAATATTGTAATAATGTTGAATAAGTAGCAGCAGACCATAAATCAGCCCCTTGAACATCCTGAACAATATTAGATCCATATCCTTGGAGTTCGTCCGCCTTCATGGAAAATACTAATTTCTCAATATAATGGGAAAAAACTAGACTCAAAACTAACAGAGCTACTAGAATGACACTTAAGTGACTTATAAGCTGCTGATAGATGTATTTAATTCTCATGGACTACCACCGTTTCATCGAATTTATATCCTACACCCCATACTGTATGTATAAAGGGCTGACTATCTCTTCCTATTTTCCTTCTAAGTCTTTTAATATGGACATCAACCGTCCGGTCATCTCCATAGAACTGAAATCCCCATACTTGCTGTAAAATCTGCTCTCTGGAAAACACTTGTTTTGGATGTTGAACAAAGAATGCAAGTAAACCAAATTCCTTTGGAGTTAACCCTAGTACTGGCAGATTATAAATTAATACTTCTCTTGTTTCCTTATCTAATTGAATGATTGAACTCTCGCCTACATCTTCTACATTTGACTTTCTTCTCCTAATTGCCTTTATTCTAGCAATTAAAGCTAATGGGCTGAAGGGTTTTGTTACATAATCGTCTGCTCCCATTTCTAGTCCCAGTACTTGATCTGATTCTGTATCCTTTGCCGTTAGCATAATAATGGGTGTTTCTTTATCCGTTTCTCTTATTTTTCGACATACAGTTATTCCATCTAAATCTGGAACCATCCAATCTAAAATAATCATATCATATTTATTTTGTAATAAATGTTTATATCCTTCCATGCCATTATCAAAAAAGGTTACCTGAAACCCCTCCTTAATAAAAAACATTTCTAGCATGGAACAAACACTCTTATTATCCTCTACCACTAAAATGTTCATAGATACGCTCCTATTTTTTCTGCTTGTTACTAATTAAAGCTACTTTTACAAATAGAATCAATAGGATTCCACCCTATTTAATGGATTGTTAACGGATAGGAAATAGTTTGTTCATAATTTTTCTAAAAGCTTCTCTATATTACTTAAATCTTTTTTCCATTATAGAAACAATAACCTTTTAGAAAACAGCCAATTACTTAGACATTACACAAAAAAAGACCATTTAAATGAATATCCTCCTTTTAAATGGTCTACTAAAACAAAATTTATTTAGTTAACTTATGCTTTACTTTCTTCCAATACTTTTTCCGCCAGAAGAAGTCCTCCTGTGATGCCGGCATTATCTCCTAATCCTGGTCTAACAATATATTCATTCATCTTATCTTTCACTTCTGGATAAGAAACATATCCATTTAAAAGCTCGCTCAAATGGCGATAAACATGTGTTAGCACATGCTCCTGGTTCATAACACCCCCGCCAAGGATGATTTTTTTAGGAGATAGAATTAAAATATACTGCATTAGTGCCTGCGCAATATAATATCCTTCCATTTCCCATACCTTCTCCTTGTCACTTAATCGGATTGCCTTCTCGCCCCATCTTTCTTCAATTGCCGGTCCAGCAGCTAACCCTTCTAGACAATCTGCATGATATGGGCATCTGCCTTTATATGTATCTTCAGGATGTCTTCTAACTAAAATATGTCCCATTTCTGGATGTGTTAATCCTTGCAGCAATTCCTCATTAATATACGCACCAGCACCAATGCCTGTACCAATGGTAATATATAAACAATTATCTACTCCTTTAGCTGCACCTAGCTTCGCCTCTCCTAGCGCAGCAACATTTACATCCGTGTTAAAACCCGTTGGAACAGAAAATTCATCTTCTATTGCTTTTAATAATGGATAGTCCTTCCAAGCCAGTTTAGGAGTGGTTGTAATATTTCCATAAGTAGGGCTATTTTTATCTACATCTATTGGACCAAAGGATCCAATCCCAATTGCTTCGATTGGAAACCTTTTAAAAAATGCAATAACCTCTGGCATTGTTTCTTCAGGGGTTGTCGTTGGAATGGAAATTCTTTCTTTAATATTTCCTTTTGCATCCCCTACCGCACAGACAAATTTAGTTCCACCAGCTTCAATAGCGCCGTATAATGACATTAGTCTTCTCTCCTTCTGAATTACCTAGATTTACTTGCGTACTTACTGTTTGTCGGCTGGAAAAACAACTCCTGTTTGCTTTCTTACCTCATCCATAATTTCCATCACAGTTAAAGAAACATCGTAAGAGTTCACAGCAGATTCGATTTTTCCCGCTTTAATCAATTCAATAAATTCCTTCGCCTCATAATACATAGAAGCTGTCTTTTGTGAAACCGTCAGATCCTCTACTTCGCCTTTACGAGGGATAAATTCTACCTTTGTAGGTGTGCTGAATTGTTGTACTAATAAATTTCCTTCCTCGCCCTGAATTTCTGATGGAATATAGGAATTCGTTATTTTTGAATACATTAATATAACGTCCATATCTGGATAACTTAAAATGATACTTCCTTCCCCATCTACTCCTGAATCCAATAAGAAACTATTTGCCTTTACTTCCTCTGGTTTACCAAAAAGAAGTACCATTGGATAAAGGCAATATACACCGATATCCATTAATGCACCGTTTGATAATTCCGGCCTAAAAGCATTTAATACAGTACCTTCTTTATAAGCATCATATCGAGAAGAATACTGACAATAGCTCACAAAAGCCCGACGAATTTCCCCAACTTTATGTAAATTTTCTTGAATAACTTGAAAGTTAGGTAGGAAAGTTGTTTTAAGCGCCTCCATTAATAAGACGTTATTTTCCTTTGCAGCTGCAATCATTTGTTTCACTTCATTTACATTTGATGCCATCGCTTTTTCTGTTAAGACATGTTTTTTATTTTTCAAGAAAACAATTGCCTGTTGCGCATGAAGGGCATTAGGACTAGCAATATATACAGCATCGATTGTGTCACTCTTTGCCATTTCCTCTAAATCTATAAAAATATTTTCTGCTTTATACTTATCCGCAAACGCTTTCGCTTTGTCCGTTGTTCTTGAGTATACTGCAGTTAATTGAAAGTCTTCTATTTCGCTCGCAGCCTCAATAAAAGATTCTGTAATCCAATTTGTCCCAATTACTCCAACTCTGATTGTCATAAGTACCTCCTCATTGATGAATTATCTCTTCTTTCTTTTATTTTGGATGGAAGCAGCTAAAAAAGCAACTATCTGCTAATATTTTTATCTTTTGAAAATGGTTTATTGATTGCTACTAGTTATCGGCTTTTTACAGCTACTTTTATAAACTCAAAAAAATCCAACAAGTAAAAGTAAATTCTACTCGTTGGATTTTTTCAAACTTTATTATTTTGAAATTGCTTCTGAGATTTCTTTTACCATTTCGCTTGTTGATAGTAATCCGCCGCCTGATAGGTACCAGTAGCTCGGATCTAAATAAATAATATGATCATTTTTAGCTGCATCAATACCGTTTACTAATTTATTATCAAGTGTCTTCTCACCTGAAGATTCTCCACCGACTACAGCTCCTCTATCGATGACAAATAAGTAAGCTGGATTTTTTTCTGCTAGATATTCAAATGTAACCTTTTGTCCATGTGTAGAAGCTTCAATATTTTCATCTGCTGGAGCTAAGCCAAATACATCATGAATAATCCCGAATCGAGAGTTTTTGCCATAAGCACTTAAGCTTCCGTCATTTACTAATACGATTAATGATTTACCATCTATAGTTTTTGCTTTTTCATTAATAGTAGCAATATCTTCATCAATTTTTGCTAGTTCATCTGCAACTTCTTGTTTCTTATCAAAAATGTCGCCAATAAGATCCATATTATGCTTAAATGAATTCATATAATCTGTTGTATCAACTCCCACATATACCGTTGGAGCAATTTTTTTCAATTCTTCATAAGCAGCTGACTGTCTTCCAGAGATAAAAATAACATCTGGTGCCAATTCACTAATTGCTTCAAAATCTGGTTCTTTCAAGCTTCCTACATTTGCATATTTTGAATCTTCATATTTAGAAAGATATGGAGGAATATTAGCTTGTGGAACACCAGCTACTTCTATTCCTAATTTATCTAATGTATCTAGAATTCCAAAATCAAAAGCTACAACTTTCTTAGGATTAACTGGAACTGTGTCTTCTCCTAATTCGTGGGTAACTTTAATTTCTGCTGGCTTCTCGCTAGCTTTACTTGAATCTGCTTCTGCATTTGACTTTTCTGTATTTCCACATGCAGCTAAAACTGCAAGCACGAATGTTAATAATAATAGGGAAAGCTTTTTCTTCATCTTATAAACACCTCTATAAATGTAATATATATAAATTAAATTGAATACATTGCATTTAAAGACAGAATACCCTATGATAAGGTATTATTAGCATCTTTCCTTCCTCATTTTCCTAGAATGATTTAGGAGTTGCTAATACTAATGGTAGTGTTATTATGGTTTCTTCTGGCGAAGGGACTTATTTAAGTCAGCCATAATTACACTGCCCCCTTTCTATTTTTCTTCCACCATTAGCTTCTTCTCTACAATGAACCAATCATTTATCAATAGTTAAAATATCTCTTTCTATGCAAAATAAACACATATTCGTTGATTATTAATTTCCTCAATTTGCATATCCATCTCATAAATGTTTTTCAATACTTTTTGATTGATTATTTTTTTAGCTGGTCCATCATTTACGATTTTGCCATTCTTTAATGCTACGATATTATCTGAATAAACCGATGCAAAGTTAATATCATGGATAACAATTACTACCGTTTTCCCCAGCTCTTCTACTAATCTTCTTAGCACTTTCATAATTTGCACAGAGTGCTTCATATCTAAATTATTTAGCGGTTCATCCAAAAGAATATATTCTGTATCTTGGGCAACTACCATTGCAATATAAGCTCTCTGCTTTTGTCCACCGCTTAGCTGATCTAAGTACTTATGCTGCATATTCTCTAATTCCATATACTTAATTGCTTCATCTACCATTTTTTCATCTAAATCTGTCAGCTTTCCTTGTGAATAAGGAAACCTTCCAAAGCTTACAAGCTCTCTTATTGTTAAACGAAGATTGATGTTGTTTGCTTGTTTTAATATAGAAATTTTCTTTGCAAGATCATTGCTTTTGGCCTTTTCAATATGCTGGCCATCGATAATGACATCACCACTGTCTGCTTTTATTAAGCGGCTAATAATAGAAAGCAATGTACTTTTCCCGGCACCATTTGGTCCAATAAAAGAAGTGATTTTGCCTTTTTCTACAGAAAGAGAAACATTATCAAGCACTTTTTTACCACCATATTGTTTTGTAATGTTCTGTACCTCTACCATGCTTTTCTCTCCTTTAGTAATAGATAGATAAAATACACTCCACCTACAAAGTTAATTATCACACTGATAGTCGTTGAAAATGTAAATACACGTTCTACAATTAGTAAACCACCAACTAAAGAAATAATACTCAATAGAATGGATCCAGTAATCAATGTACTGTGCTTATATGTTTTTAAAAACTCACGAGCTAAATTGACTACCAATAACCCAAGAAAGGTAATTGGGCCAACTAATGCCGTAGCAACAGACACAAGTATGGATACCACAATTAACATATTGCGGACAACCTTCTCATAGTCAATTCCTAAGTTAATGGCCTGATCTCTTCCTAAAGACATGACATCAAAGAAGCGGCTATATCTTGTAACATAGATAGACACTACTGCTACAATAATAATACTAATCGTTAAAATATTGGTATTTACATTATTAAAACTTGCAAACATTTTATCTTGAATAATAAGAAACTCATTTGGATCAATTAATACTTGCATAAAGGATGAAACACTAGAGAAAAAGCTCCCCATCACAATCCCAATTAACAGTAATAATAAAATATTTTGATCTTCTCTATTAAAGAATAGCTTGTAAAGGATACTAGAAAAAAGAACCATTAATACTACTGACACCAAGAAGTTAATGTTGCTATTCATAATAGACATCGTGCTTGAGCCAAAAATGAAAACAACAATGGTTTGAATAAATAAATACAAGGAATCTAATCCTAAAATGCTTGGTGTTAAAATTCGGTTATTTGTAATTGTTTGGAATACCATCGAAGTAAAGGCAATGCAACCACCAGTTAAAAGAATTGCAACAATTTTTATGGCTCTACGTGGAATGACATATTCCCAATTATTGCTACTGACTTTGATTAGCATGAATATAGTAATTAAAGTAAGCGCCAGAACTGCTAATACAATAAGTTTTATCTTAGGCTGCTTCATAAGACTTTCTCCTTAAAAGTAAATACAGGAAGACGCCACTACCGATGACTCCTACCATCACACCAATCGAAATTTCATATGGATAAATAATCACTCTTCCGAGAATATCACAGAATAATACAAATACTGCACCAAGTAATGCTGTATGTGTTAAACTGTTTTTTAAATTATCTCCACGGTATAAAGAAACAATATTGGGAATAATCAATCCAAGAAAAGGAATCATTCCTACTGTCAGCAATACAACAGAGGATACTAATGCAACGATGATTAATCCTATATTCACCACTCTTTTGTGATTTAGTCCAAGATTAATCGAAAAATCTTCGCCCATTCCAGCAATCGTGAATTTATTGGCATATAAATATGCAATAATTACTACCGGAATGCTTATGTAAAGAAGCTCGTATCTGCCTTCCATGATTAAGGAAAAATCTCCTTGTAACCATGAAGACATATTTTGTATTAAATCATATTTCATAGCAAAAAAAGTGGTAATTGAACTTACAATATTTCCAAGCATTAGACCAATTAAAGGAATAAAAATGGCATCTTTAAATTTAATCATATTCAGTATTCGCATAAACAGAAATGTGCCGCCAAGTGCAAATACGAATGCGATTAACATTTTTACAATCGGACTCTCCCCTGTAAAAAGCATAAGAGCTATTAATATCCCCAATCTTGCCCAGTCCATCGTGCCAGCTGTCGTAGGTGAAACAAATTTATTTCTCGATATTTGCTGCATAATTAGGCCACAAATGCTCAAGCTTACACCAGCAATGATAATGCTGATCAAGCGTGGAAATCTGCTAATCAAAAGAATTTCTTTTTGATCTGCTGTTAAATGAAAAATATTTTTCGGGTGAATATCAATAACCCCAACAAATAGGGAGATGATAGATAATACTATTAACAATATACTTAAGTGTCTTATTTTCATCGTGCTATTGAGTAATACTACTCTCTTCCCTCACTCCCCATGTAGTCGTAAATGATTTTCATTATCATTTAGATTCTTCTTTTATTTTATCATCTTTTTCCAGCTCGTCAATGCTTTTTCAAAGGCCTGATAGATTAATCATAAAATTCCAAAAAGAATGAAGCTAATTACCTAGTTAGTTTGTCATGATTTATTATTCAACAAGAGCACCATCATACAAATTGATTAATGCAGAGCACTGTAGTTCTTGGAAAAATCCATCCCAACACAGACTAAGTAAACTAGTCCAGTAAAAGTAAGTCCTAATTAAAACGCACTTTCCCCTTCCTTGTAAAAACGACCATTTCCTTCCTCTCTAATGCAAAAAAAGAAGCCTCCAATGGAGACTTCTTTCACATTACGCTTTATTAGTAATGAACATGTCCTGATGTCATTACCCAAATAGTTCCTCCTGCTACTACAATCGCGCAGAAGAATGCATAAACGATATTAATAGTTTGTACTTGTCCTTCTCCTTCTGTAAGATGCATAAACATAAACAGTTGAAGAATGGCTTGAATTACTGCCAATGCACCGATAATCCACATAATAGTAATCATTGGAAGATCTGTATATAGCTTAGCTCCTACAGCTGCGAAGGTAAGTAATAAAGAAACAATAAAACCTGCAATATGACCAATTGGAAATTTTTCATTTTCATGATTTTTTGCCATCTTTTATTACCCTCCCATTCTAGCAAGATAAACGAATGTGAAGATGAAGATCCACACAACGTCTAAGAAGTGCCAGTATAAACTTATAATAAATGTCTTACGAGCTGTTGTTGGTGTTAAACCGTGCTTAATTAATTGAACAATAATTAATATTGCCCAGCCTATACCTAGTGATACGTGCAATCCGTGCGTTCCAAGCAATACAAAGAATGCAGAAAGGAATGCACTTGTCTGCATTGTTGCCCCTTCATGAACATAATGAATAAATTCATTTACTTCCACAAAGACGAAACCTGCACCTAATGCTAAAGTGATAATTAACCAAGTTAATAATCCCTTTAAATTCTGGCGTCGCATATACCATATAGCGATACCACATGTAAAACTACTTGTTAATAGTAAAAGTGTTTCAATCATTACATCTTTTAATTTAAATAATTCAGCTGGAGTAGGTCCGCCTGCAAAGTTATCCTTTAAAGATCCATAGGCTGCGAACAAGGTAGCGAATAGTACAACCTCGGCACCAAGGAAGATCCAGAAGCCTAGAATATTTAAACGACTTTGCTCTGTCTGATATTCTAGTGGTAAAGACTTATCGACTTTTGCCATTATTTCTCACCTCTCCATGCGCGTTCCGTTTTCTTAATAACATCCAGTTTAATATGGTAACCTTCGTCATAATCAAAAGAACGAATTATCAAGCCAACAAATATACCTAAACTACAGATTGCAGCAGGGATAAACCATTCAAATACTAGGAAGAAACCAACTACTCCAAATATTGCACACATATAGAATGGAAGCCAAGAGTTGCTCGGCATGTGGATTTCTTCTAATTCTTCTTCTTTTAAAACCAAGCCTTCTTTATTTTTCTTCATATACCAGAATGCATCTAATGCTTTCACTTCTGGAGTGATAGCAAAGTTATATGGCTGTACTGGAGAAGCTGTATGCCATTCTAATGTTCTTGCATCCCATGGATCTGTTGAATTCTTTCTATCTGCATAACGAGTGCTATAGTAAATGTTGTAAACTAGCACTGCAAATCCGGCAGCAAGAATGAGAGAGCCGATTGCTGATAGCATGAATAATGGTGCAAATCCGGATTCCGCAGAGAAAGTATAAGAACGTCTTACTGCCCCTTTTAATCCCAAGAAGAACATTGGCATAAATGTTACGTTAAAACCAATATTAAATAACCAGAAATGCCATTTTCCTAGACGTTCGTTTAGAGCATAACCGAACATTTTTGGCCACCAGTAATAGAAACCAGCAAATACTGCGTATACAACACCTGGTATTAATACATAGTGGAAGTGAGCTACTAAGAATAATGTATTATGATATTGATAGTCTGCTGCAGCCATTGCAAGCATAACTCCAGTTACCCCACCAATAGTAAAGGTTGGAATAAATGCAAGTGACCATAGCATAGCCGTAGTAAATTGAATACGACCTTTTCTCATTGTAAATAACCAGTTGAATATTTTAACCCCAGTCGGAACTGCAATTAACATCGTTGTAATCGAGAATACAGAGTTTACAACTGGTCCAGATCCCATCGTGTAGAAATGGTGAACCCATACAACCATACTTAAGATAGCAATCCCTACAATAGAAATAATCATTGAATTATAACCATATAGGCGTTTTCTTGAGAATGTCGCAATAATTTCAGAGTACATTCCAAAAGCAGGCAAGATTACGATATAAACTTCTGGATGTCCCCATAACCAGAATAGGTTATTCCATAGCATCGCATTTCCTCCACCTGAAATCGTGAAGAAATGTGTACCGAATAAACGGTCAAATGTCATCAATGCTAATGCAACAGTTAAAATAGGGAATGCAAACACAATAATAACGTTTGTAATTAATGCAGTCCAAGTAAACATTGGCATCTTCATTAATGTCATTCCTTTAGCACGCATTTTCAAGATAGTAACAATAAAGTTAATACCTGTCATTAGCGTACCAATACCTGCAATTTGCAGACCAATTGCATAGAAGTTGTTCCCAACTCCTGGTGTAAATTCTTTCCCAGCTAGAGGGAAATAGGATGTCCATCCTGCATCAGGAGAACCACCAATTACGAAAGAAATATTGAAAAGCATCGCACCACTAAATGTTAGCCAGAAGCTTAATGCATTCAATTGTGGGAACGCAACATCACGTGCCCCAATTTGCAAAGGAATTACTACGTTCATTAATCCAATCAACGCTGGCATCGCCATGAAAAGAATCATAATAACACCATGCGTTGTAAATACTTCATTGTAATGCTGTGCATCTAAGAATTTCATTTCAGGTGCTGAGGTTTGATATTTCATCATCAAACCGTCTACTCCACCACGGAAGAACATTAATACGGCTACAATAATATACATGATACCGATTTTTTTGTGATCAACCGTTGTTATCCATTCATCCCACAAATATTGCCATTTCTTGAAATAGGTAACACCAACTACAATAGCAAGCATTGTTAGTGTAATACCTATTTGAGCAGATAATATTAGGGGATCGCCAGTAATAACGATATCATCCCACTTAATGTGCATCCTTTTCACCTCCGTCTGACTCTTGGTTCTTTTCAAAAGTTCTACCTGGATATCCATGAACTCGATATAACTCAGGGTTTAAATAGTAGTTTGAGTCTCCACCTTTACCGTGATCAATCCACTCTAAATGTGTATTAGAGAAAGTCATACGGCCTAAATGTGTCGGCTCGATAATTTCTTTATATTTCTCTTCTGTTAATTTAGGGGCAGTTTCTTTTACTTCATCTACCCACTCATCATAGTCTTCTACAGATTTTGCTTCGACATCAAACTTCATCTCCGCATATCCTTTACCATTAAAGCTTGTATTTTGCCCTTCATAGTTACCTGGATTATCAGCAACAACATAAAGATCTGTTTCAGCCCCATACATTGTGTACTTCTGACCAGCTAATGCAGGAATCCAGAATGATTGCATTGTTCCAGCAGAAGTTAACTTAAACTCCACTGGCACGCCAGCAGGGATATTTACATAATTGACTGTTTCAATTCCTTCTTCTGGATAGCTAAAAATCCACTTCCAGTCTGCAGAAGTTACATTAATCACAATAGGATCACGATCTTTATAATCTTCTGGTATATCCTCTAATGCATAAATTGTTTTTACAGTTGGAATGGTTAATGCAATAATAATTAAAAATGGGATTATAGTCCAAATAATCTCAAGCTTTGTACTTCCATGTTCTTCTGGTTCATAGTTAGCATTCTCTTTCGTTGCACGATATTTCCAAACTATGTAACCAAATAGTACAAAAACTACTAGACAAACCAAAGCCATAAATACAATAGACCAGTTAATCAAGTCTGTAATACTTCTAGCAACAGGACCTTGTGGATCAAATACAACCATAGATTCACAACCGCTTAAGATGAATGATGGTACAATTGCTAAAAGCGAAATTAAAATTCCTTTTTTCGACTTCATTTGTACAGCTCCTTCCGTTTAAGTTCAAATGTTAAAATATTCACAGAATGTTCGATATTTTGACATAGAACATTCATATTACATAGGTAAAATAACGATTATTACTACCTGTATGATGATATCATATCTCGAACCTATTATTTGTGACAAAAAACGTAAGTATAATTTTACCAATTTTCATTTTTTATATTCTTATGCTTTCCGTATATTCAAGATTTTATCAACCTTTTTATTATAGCAGATGCTATTATTAAAATCTATGTCCACAATCTTGTCACAAACAATTTTTCAACCTAGCATTTCATTGTTCATCCTTTCTTACAGACGGTTTAAACGCTTACATAGATTATAGAATAATCTGGTTGGTTTTTCCATTATTTTATCCCTTTGTATTCACTTTTCTCCTTTTTATTTTATTCTGTAATATTTATCACAGACTTCACTTCATTAAACATGGTTATCTTTCCATTTTATACATATCCAGTTATACTTCTCCCCCAAAACCTTTGCTTTTCACGCCAAATAGAAATAGGCAGAAATATATACTGTCTACAGTGGCAATAGCACTAGTATCAGTATATATTTCTGCCTTTTTAAAAATACTAATTTTCTAATATTTCTTCTAACTTCCCTTTTACCTTTTCATTTATCTTTTTCGCATCTTTTTTTATTTCATCTACAACTTGGCTCCATTTAGAAGAGTTCTCTTTAATAGTTGTTTCTAATTTTTCCGCTTTTTCTTTAATCACTTTTTTTGTTTCTTCTACTTTTTTATTGACATTTCCATTATCTTCATTTGCCAGTCTATCACTGACAGATAATACTTTAAAATTTTCTGGTTCTACATATTGAACGGCTTGATCCATAATTGTTTTAAAGATTGGAACTACATCTCCAGAGCTTTTACTTGGAAGATAATGTTGATTATCTGTTTTATCATAGCCGAGCCACATTGCCCCAACTAGATTTGGTGTATAGCCTACAAACCACTGATCCTTTGTACCAGAAATATTACTGTTATCTAATTGAGTAGATCCTGTTTTTCCGGCAATTTGGAATCCAGCCACTTTTGCACCTTGACCTGTTCCTGACTTAATAACATCCAGTAACATGGAAGTCATATCATCTGTGACGGATTTAGATGTTACTCTTGTTGATTTAGATTCATATTCTGCAATAACGTTACCTGTTGGTCCAACAATTTTTGTGATCAAATGATTCTCCATTCGAACTCCATCATTTGGGAACGTAGAATAAGCACTAGCCATTTGTAAAGGAGAAACACCTGTGGTCATTCCACCTAAGGCTATTCCTAAATACTCATCATCCTTTTCATAAGGAATTCCGAATCGATCAAGTGATTTAAGACCATTTTCCAATCCAATTTGGTCTAATAACCAGACTGCTGGAACATTTAAGGATTCTTCTAAAGCTTCATACATCGGAACTTCACCCTTAAATGTTTTTGTAAAGTTTTGTGGTTCATAATTTCCCTTCTTAAACGGCTTATCCTCGAGCATCGAATCTATTTTATAGCCTTTTTCTAAAGCCGGTGTATATACAGCTAGTGGCTTCATCGTAGATCCTGGCTGCACTCTTATTTGAGTCGCTCGGTTAAATCCTCTAAAGACCTGTTCTCCTCTTCCTCCGACTAATCCTCTTACTCCTCCCGTTTCTGGATCAAGCAAGACTGCTCCTCCTTGTGCTGATGTCCCGTCAGCACTACTTGGAAACAGAGAATCACGAGCAAAGGTTTTCTCTAATGTCGATTGAAGATTTTGATCTAACTCAGTATATATTTTATAACCTCTTTTTAAGAGTTCTTCCTGTGTAAGCCCGTACTGTTTAATTGCTTCATCAATAACCGCATCTACATAGTAAGGGTATTCTCTTTCTATAAAAGAGCCTCCTCCATTTTCCAGTATAATTTTTTCTTTTACTGCCTTTTGATATTCATCTTCTGTTATTTGTTTTAAGTCTAACATTTTCTTTAGGACAACATTACGACGAGAAATGGCTCCATCATAATTATTATAAGGATCTAATGCGGAGGGAGCCTGTAATATCCCTGCAAGTAATGCAGCTTCACTTATGGATACTTCCCTAATATCTTTATTAAAGTATTTTAAGGAAGCTTGGCTAATCCCCCATGCTCCACTACCAAAATAAACATGATTCATATACATTTGCAGAATTTCTTCTTTTTTATAATGCTTCTCAATTTCTACCGCTAGAAACAATTCCTCTGCTTTACGCTTATACGTCTGTTCAGAAGTTAACAAGGCGTTTTTGGTTAATTGCTGGGTAATTGTACTACCTCCACCTGTAATTCTTCCTGCAAAGATATTTTTAAAAAAGGCACGACTAATACCTTTGATATCAAACCCATTGTGTTGATAAAAACGCTCATCTTCAATGGAAACAACCGCTGCCGGAACGTATTTAGGTACATCTGTCAATTCTATTCCTTCCGTTCTTTCCGTTCTTATTTGGGTTGCTTCGTCCCCATCTTTGTCGTATATGATCGTCGCCTGGCTTAAACCAGCCTTTAGGGTACTAACATTTGCTTGTGTTGCTAAATACGTGAAATACAATATAGCCAATAAAACAAACAATAATACAGCCAAAAGTATTATTTGAGTAAGATGTCTCTTCTTCCAAAAGCGTCGAAATCCTTCCCAATATGGTTTTATTCTTTCCATTCTATAACCTATCCTTTACTTTTACTCATGGAATACTGCAAGTTTTTCTATCCAAACATTAGACGTTTATTCTCATTCATTTGTTGCAAGTATCTATCAAAACTATATGCTCTTTTGTTATAAATTACAAGAAGGTACTCCCCTCTAATATTACCAAATTTATCAAGGTTAAGGCTCTATTGTTTATTCTATCTTACTTTCGGGAAAAGACCTATTAAAGGATAAAAAGGATGTGAGAGATAATGAAAAAAATGTTCAAACGAATGATTACGTGGGGACCAATCATCTATCCCTTCGCCAAAAAAATGTGGGACAAGCGCAAACAATCAAAAGTAAACTCTTCTACCGCTACAAGATAAAAGCGCAGGGCACCCGTTTAGGGGCGTATGGGGTGGAGCAATCTTTCCTGAGATAAAGGAAACACGGCGAACGGAGAGAGTCGATGTTGACTTATCGTAGGGAAAGATAGTGAAGCCCATCAGCCCCTGGGTGCCAGGAGCTAGACAACAAATTGACTTCAAATGCTTAACTTTCCTAAGTATTAAAAAATCCAATGTAGCCTATCAAGACCACATTGGATTTTTTTATGCATTAATATTGTTATAAGCAAGTACAACTTCTTTCACTAAAGCATGGTCTTCATTTAAACCTGATACTTTACTGAAAGCCGTTTGAACTCCATTTTCATCAATTAAGCTCTTTAATTCCACACACTCTTGGTCTTCTGGTGTGTAAAAGTGAAGTGCCGATGCCATCACTTCTACTAAGTGAGAAGGAATTTCGTTAAACTCCTTATAATACGCTAACGCTGGAGCAACTAATCGATCATTCCCCCCTAATTTTCTTAACGGAGATCTACCAACTCTTTTTACGTCGTCAACAATATAAACGTTCGCAAAACGACCTAAAATTTTGTTGATATATTTTTGATGATCCTCTGCATTAAAGCTATATCTTGCTACAAGTACTTTTCCTGTTTCTTGTAAAACGTGAAGTACTTTTTCTTTCACATCTTCATGATCGATTGTTTCTGAAATGGTTTCATAGTTCTTGATATTGCCTAAGTATGCTGTTGCAGCATGACCAGTATTTACAGTAAACAATTTTCGTTCAATATATGCTTGTAAGTTCTCGACGAAATGAGCTTCTTCAATTTCTGGTTTAGCCCCTTTAAGAGCAGTTTCATCTACAACCCACTCATGGAAAGGCTCTACGAGAACGTCTAATAGATTCTCATTCTTTTGGTTTGGCACAATTCTGTCTACAGCTGAATCAGGGAACCCAACGTATTCCTCCACCCAAGCTGCTTCTTCTTCATTTAAATGCTCTAAAACAAACTGTTTAAGCGCACTACTTCCGCCGATCATGTTTTCACAAGCGATCACATTGACAGGTGATTGATTACTTTTCATTCGTGCTTTAATTCCGTCTGCAATTAGTGGCGCGATGAATTTTAAAATATTTGGTCCGATTGCTGTAGTAACGATATCTGCATGGATAAACTCTTCTACTACTTGTTCAGGATTAATTTTACTATTAATCCCTTTTACATTTTTTACTGTGAATTGCTCTTTTGCTTCATTTGCAAGCAACACATTGTATTGACCAACACGATTCAATTCATCGATAATTTGTTCGTTAACATCCACAAAGGTAATGGCATAATTTGACTGATGCAATAATAGGCCGATAAATCCTCTTCCTATATTCCCTGCTCCAAAATGAATAGCATTCATAGTATTATTCTACCTCGCTTAAAATTTGGATTATTTCCTCTTCTGTTTTCGCTGCAACTAATTTTTCTACGTTTTCAATTTCAGAACATACAATTGCGATTTGAGATAATAACTCTAAATGCTCGCCATCTTTCCCAGCAATCCCAATGATAAGCTTTACAATGTTACCATCACCAAAATCTACTCCATTTGGTGCTTGAATAACAGAAAGACCAGAGTTTAATACAGCTGTTTTAGCTTCATCTGTACCATGCGGAATTGCTAAGAAGTTCCCCATGTAAGTAGATGAAATTTCTTCTCTTTTTAGCATAGCTGGAACATAATCCTCAGATACATATCCTTGTTCTACTAAAATTTGACCTGCTTTTTTAATTGCTTCCTCTTTACCTACTACATTGCTGTTTAAAATAACATTTTCCTTTTTTAAAATACTCATTTTTATTCCTCCTATTAATTTCTCAAATGATGTTGTAAAAACTGGCTGCTAATAAAATTCAATAGTTCTTCTTTATTACCATTATTGAATACCTCGATACTCCTCTCGGATTCAATAATAGATGCGCTTAGAAAACTTAATACTTCCATTACATTTGGATTTGCACTTAACGGCGCAAGTAAAAGTAACACTCGCTTCACCATTTCATTAGCACCATTCATTGCCCTCAAACTCACCATCTCGGGCAAGTCAATTATATTGAAAGATGGTTTTTCAATTTGATTATTACTTGTGTGATAAAGAGCTAAGGTTGTTTCAGGAATCGCAAGCCCACCTATTTGAGCCCTTGCTTCTAAAGCAGCGAAAACTTCCTGCTCATTTAAAATGGAACCTTGCTGTTTTAATATCTTTAATCCCTGTTTTAAGCTATCACTTAGACATGGTCCTTCATTCCATATATGCAATTCTTTTAAAATAGAAGATAAAATCTGTGATTGCTCTGTAAACAGAAGAAATGACTGAAAGTCCAAACAAGGCTGCTTATATTTTGGAGCATCCACATACTTTTCTTCCTCTAATAAATGGCCACTATTCCTCTTAAGGTAGGTTTTGACTTCCTCTAAGTCCTTATCATTAAGAATCGGATTAACTACTAAATAATCTCGTGAGATATCCTCTAGTGGAATTGTCGAAAGAATTGCATCATAATCATCGATGGAAATGTTCTTTAATTCAAACACAGAAGCTGTTTTGACTTCCGACAAGCTTGGAATTTGATTAATAATTTTTGCCGCAAGCATTTTCGATGTTCCAATTCCACTCGAACAAATAATCAATAACTTTATATTCTTTGTTATTTTTTTGTCATTAAGCGCTGAACCAAAGTGCAAGACCAAATAGCCAATTTCTTCTTCTGGAACATCTCTGTCGACAAGCGTCTGTCTCGCTGCTTCTTTCACTACCTCAAACAGCTCTGCATAATCCTCTTTAATATTGTCCAATAAAGGATTAGAGATACTCATCTTCTGATCTAAACGATATAATGTAGGCTGAAGATGGGCAAGTAACCCTTGAAATAAAGAATCATCTGCTGCTAATGTCGTATGTAACAATTTTTCTACATTAGCAATTAACGTCCTTACTAGCATAGCTACTTCTACATTTTCATCCTTGATGCCAACCTTATTATCGTAACGTACTTTGGCACCTCTTAAGTGCATTGTAATATAGCCGACTTCCTCTTCAGGAATCAAAATATCAAAAGTCCGTTCCAGTCTCACTACGATTTGCCGAGCAAATTCAAATTCTTTTGTTTGGGAAAGCTCGCTTAAATAATCCTCTTTAAACGTGATATTTTCTCCCCGCTGAATTCTTTCCATTGCAAGAGCGATATGAACTACTAACCCAACATAGGAACTATCTGCTAACGAATAAGGCAATTGTTCATTAATATCTTCTATAATATTTTCAATGCGCAACAATTTTTCCTTTTGAACAAGCCCTAAAAGGCGTTCAGAAATGGAATCGACTTTATTGCTAGACTTCTTCTGAATATTTTCCTTAACCATTTTAAGAAACTCTGGCACATCAAATCGGTCCGATATCAGACTGCGAATTGCTTTTCTTTTGTCTTCTTCTGTTCCAACCAATTCTATACCATAGCCTCTTTTTCGCATCAATTGTAGATTATACTTTTCGATGGTCGGTTCTAGTTTATCCAAATCATGGCTTACTGTAGCAGTTGTTACCCCAAGTTCCTTTGCTAATGTAAATAGCTTAATTGGTTCTTGGTGATCTAATAAGGTACATAATGCAACGAGTATCCGTTCATCGGGAGTGTATTCCATATAGTCTTGCTTTAATATAGATACCCTTAGTTGATAAATATCATTAGGGTTTCCAATAATTTTTACCCCAACTCCAGCTTTTTTATTTAATTTAAGATGATAGCCTTCTACTATATCTTCTACATTCTTTAAATCACGATGTATCGTTCGTTCACTAACATTTACATGTTCAGCAATTCCCTTTATCGTCAATTCTTCATCTATATTTTCTAAAAGTATCTGTAAAATAATTCTTTCACGAGCGGAAATAATCATAGCTTATCTCCTTAATCACCTGACATAATTTAATTATAGAACTACTATATACACTTATTCAAACAGTTTTAAACATATTTTTTTCAATTCTATTGTTGCCAATTTCAATTTAGGATGCCCTATTTTTATCTATAAATACTGAAAATTAAATACATTTTTCCCAAGCAGATTATTGATAGATAGCAACTATTTAAAGGAAGGCTGTTATAATTTGTTACTATTAGCCAACAAAAACTGCCAGCCAAAGTTTGGCTGACAGTCTGTTAACATAAGCTTATTTTAATTTCTCAATAATTTCATCATATTTAGGGCTGTTCATGAAGTTTTCAACAGAAACATGATGTGCATTTGGTAATTTTTCTACTGCTCTGTCTGTTAAATCTTTATGTGTAATAACAAGATCTGCATCATTTGGAAGGTTCGCAATAGATGTGTTTGTTACATCTACTCCTTCAATGCCTGCTTTTTTCACTTTATTACGCATAATAGATGCACCCATAGCACTAGATCCCATACCAGCATCACAAGCGAAGATTACTTTCTTCACGGATTTATAATCAAACTCTGTAGCTTCATCTGCTTTAGGAGCTGCAGCAGTTTCAGTAATTGCACCTGCTACTGAGCTCTTTTTCCCTTTTAATGCTTCCATTTTTTCTGTTGCTGCACTAATGTCTTCTTCTTTATCTTTGCTTGTTTTCAAGATAATTGCTGCGATTACGAAAGAAATAATTGTCGCGACTACAACACCAGCAATTACACCTAAATGTTGTCCTTTTGGCGCCATTGCCATTAATGCAATGATACTACCAGGAGATGGAGTTGCTACTAAACCAGCATCAAATAATGTAAAGGTGAATACTCCACCCATTCCACCAGCGATAACAGCTAATAACATAATAGGTTTCATTAAGATGTATGGGAAGTAAATTTCATGAATACCACCCAAGAAATGAATAATTGCTGCACCAGGTGCTGTTTGTTTAGATGTACCTCTGCCAAATATGCAATAAGCTAATAATACCCCAAACCCAGGACCAGGGTTTGCTTCTAATAAGAATAGAATGGATTTACCAACTTCTTTCGCTTGCTCTACCCCAATCGGTCCTAAAATACCTTGGTTGATTGCGTTGTTTAAGAACAATACTTTAGCTGGCTCAATAAAGATACTTGCTAACGGTAATAGATTTGCATCTACAATTAATTCTACTCCACTTGATAAGAAACTGCTTAACCCCTCAACAATTGGACCGATATATTTAAAACCAATAATTGCAATAATTGCTCCTAAGATACCAGCTGAAAAGTTATTTACTAACATTTCAAATCCAGCTTTAATTTTACCTCTAAATAAATCATCCACTTTTTTGATTAAGAAACCACCAAGTGGTCCCATTACCATTGCTCCAAGGAACATTGGAATATCTGCGCCTACGATGACACCCATTGCTGCGATGGCACCAACTACACCACCGCGTTCTGCATATACCATCTTACCACCAGTATAACCAATTAATAATGGCAATAAGTATTTGATCATTGGATCTACAAGTGTAGCTAAATCTGCATTAGGCGTCCAACCTGTTGGAATAAATAGTGCTGTAATTAACCCCCATGCGATAAATGCTCCTATATTAGGCATAATCATGCCGCTCAAATGACTACCAAAACGCTGTATTTTTACACGAAAACCGTTTTTATTTTCGTCTGACATTTTGTTTAAACCCCCTTATATTTCATGCCTTTATGATAAAGCGTTTACAGCTTAATAACAATTTAAACTAAATGCATTTTTGACAGACATGATGCTGACACAATTAAATTGAATAAATTAATAAAATTCAATAAAATCAGTATTCAGCTTCTAACTATAATTTTAAGATTCCATTAAAACAACAATTTATACGGCAATACAACAAAAAGAGAAGGGTTTCCCCTTCTCTTAAAAAACAATGTTTTTCGTTAAACTTCCACTACACTTGCATCTTTCATTACTTCGATAAAGTGTATATGATGTTCTTCGATGTTTTTAATTTTAAAGATATACCCTTCTTCTTCTAAGGTATCTCCTTCAACCGCTTCAAAATTATTTGTCAAAAACCATCCGCCTATTGTGTCCACTTCATCCTCTGATAAATGCGTACCCAAAAGATCATTTACTTCACTAATCAATACTTTCCCATTAAGAATATAATGATCCTCTTTAATTCTGCGAATATCAGAAATTTCATCGTCATCAAATTCATCTCTGATGTCTCCAACAATCTCCTCTAAAATATCCTCTGCAGTAACGATACCTGAGGTACCACCATATTCATCAAGCAGAATCGCCATATGTGTGCGTTCCTTTTGCATTTTAATCAGTAATTCTCGAATAGGAACCGTTTCAATCACGCGAATAATCGGTTTCATATATTCCTCTAATTGAATCTCTTGTTTGTTTTGAATGGTTGCCGTAAGAAATTCTCGAATGTTAATTAATCCAATTACATTGTCTTTATCCCCATTAACTAGTGGGTAGCGAGTATAATTCTCTTCTTCCAATATATTCATTATTTCATCAAACGTATTGTCCACACTGATGGTAACCATTTCCGTTCTCGGCACCATAATTTCTTTGGCAATCCGCTCATCGAATTCAAAAATATTATTTACATATGCTAATTCATTTTTATTGATTTCACCGCTTTTATAGCTTTCTGACATTAAGATTCTTAATTCTTCTTCCGAGTGAGCAAGTTCATGTTCCGATGCTGGTTTTAATCCAAAGATACTTGTCAAAAGTCGTGCAGATCCATTTAACAACCAAATAAAAGGATATAATAATCGATAGAACCAAATAATTGGTGGCGCAAAGGTTAATGCTATTACTTCTGCCCTTTGAATAGCTACCGTCTTCGGAGCAAGTTCTCCAACAACGACATGCAAAAAGGTTACAAGTAAAAAGGAAATAACAAAGGCAATCAAGTGGGATAGTGCATTCCCAATAGATAACTTAACAAATAGTGGCTCTAGAATTTCTGCGAAAGTAGATTCCCCAATCCAGCCTAGTCCTAAAGCTGTAACTGTTATCCCTAATTGGCAAGCGGATAAGTATTCATCTAAATGTGTCGTTACCTTTTTTGCTGCAAGTGCTCCTTTTTTTCCTTCTGCAACTAACTGATCAATTCTAGAACTCCTAACTTTCACTATCGCAAACTCTGTTGCAACGAAAAAAGCAGTTAATGCAATTAATATCACAAATAAAATCAAATTAAAAATTTCCAATAAGTAGCCCGTAAAGGGGCTTACACCTCCTGATTAATAAAAGCCACATACGGCATTTCTCCACTATAATTAGAGAAATGCTGTTGCTCGTAAAATTCCTACTTCCGTTTATAAATTAGTGCATACTATAAAAAACAGTTAATTTAGCAAAAGCAACAATGCTTATATTAAGGAAATACTTTCATGAGATATAGTATTTCTTACTTCCTTTTTTTTATGTCGGTCCTGATTTTCTACTGTTGTAAGCATCTGATGAATATGTTCATTTAGATCCTTCCTACTTGCTTTCAGTTCCTCTATATCTAAAGAATTTATTTTATGATTATTAAATTGTTCCCTAATTTCCTCGAGCATTAACTTGCTCTTTTTACAATCCTCAGTAGCTTTAAATTGTTCAACAGCCCTTCACTACAGGAACAATAATTTATTTTTAGAACGTTTTGCTTGAAGAAGACCAAGGTTTGGATAATAATCAATGGTTCTTTTTGTTACATCCGTAACTTTTGCCAAATCACCAATTCTTAATTTCACATCCCCATCGCTTCTCCTCCTATCCAACACGTTTTCATTTTACTTATTAGCTCGTTTCCTAAAATGGAAAACAACTATCTTTTAGAAAACCAGCTATTTAATAATTATATAAGTGGAGGGAGAAAAGATTCAAGCAAAAAACTTCTTATATAGCATGCCCCTTTTGCTAGCTGGCTAAATTTTCGCAAAATGTCGGTTTTTTTATATTATTAACATACAATTTAGGTTAAAATATAGGAAGATAGATAAAAAGAGAAAATATATCAAAAAGGGGAAATGGAGTGGAAACAATTATCAATTTTCTTACCAATAAAAGTGTAAAAAGGTTTTTCATCTTTGCTTTAATCATTTTAGGGATTTATGCCCTTAGAAGCATGATTAATTTAATGCTTTTTACCTTTATCCTTTCATTTTTAATGGATCGTATGGAGAAAATCATCTCCAAGCGAATTCACGTAAAACGAAACGTTATAGTTAGCATCCTCTATCTAATAACCATCGGAATACTTTCCTATAGCTTTATTAAATATTTGCCAATGCTAGTGGAAGAAATAACGGCATTAGTTAGACAAGTCATGGATTTTTATTCCCGTCCACATGATAATGCTGTCTTAAATTATATTGTTTCCATCATTCAAGAAAGACAAATCAACAGCTATTTGGAACAAGGACTTGGCATTGTCGTCAAATACTTTTCCAGCATTAGCTCCATAAGTATACAATTTATACTAGCTATTATTCTAAGTTTCTTCTTCCTATTGGAGAAGCCACGCTTAATAAAATATAAAGAAAATTTTCGTACAAGTAAAATAGCAGCTTTTTATAATGAAATTGAATTCTTCGGCAAAAAATTTGTTTTAACATTTGGGAAAGTATTGGAGGCTCAAGTCATCATAGCCTTGGTGAATTGTATCTTAACGACCATCGGATTATGGATTCTTGGATTCCCTCAATTACTTGGTCTATCCCTTATGATATTTGTCTTTGGTCTAATCCCGGTCGCAGGAGTTATTATTTCTCTAATACCATTGTTAACAATTGGATACACAATTGGCGGCTATACCTATATCATTATTTTGATTATATTTATTTGTATAATCCATGCAATCGAGGCGTATATACTTAATCCGAAATTAATGTCCTCCAAAACAAATTTGCCAGTGTTTTTCACTTTTATTGTCCTTATCTTCTCTGAGCATTTCTTTGGAGTATGGGGATTAATTATCGGTATACCTGTGTTTGTTTTCCTATTAGATATCCTACAGGTACAAAGTATGGATTCTAAGAGAAAAGTAGAAATAACAAAGGAATAGTTTGTTTTTTAGAGCGACAATGTTCAATAATAATCTTCCATAAATATAAGAGCAGGTTGGATACACTTTTTACTGTGTATCCAACCTGCTTTTGCATTAAATTAACATGATGAAAGTCAACAACCCACGACTGAAGTCACGAGGGCTCTCGGCAAAAGCCTAAAACTTCAATACGGCTCCTGTATTCGCAGATGTTACAAGCTTGGAATAACGTGCTAAATAGCCGCTTTGTACTTTCGGTTCAAAGCCTTTCCATTCCGCTTTTCTTTGTTCCCATTCTTCCTCAGGAACAATGACATCCATTGTGCGATTTTCAATGTCAATCACAATATGATCACCATCTTTTACGAATGCCAACGGTCCTCCTTCAGCCGCCTCTGGAGAAGCATGCCCGATTGAAATACCGCGAGATGCACCTGAAAAACGTCCATCTGTTACAAGCGCAACTTTTGGACCAAGGCCCATTCCAACAATTTGTGAAGTAGGTGCTAGCATTTCTGGCATCCCTGGTCCCCCTTTTGGTCCCTCATAGCGAATGATAACAACATGTCCTTCCTTCACTTTTCCTTTTACTAATCCCTCTAATACATCATCCTGTGAGTCAAACACAATAGCTGGTCCTTCATGACGCTGAATTCCATTTTGAACCCCACCTGTTTTAATGATCGCACCTTGAGGAGCAAGATTGCCAAACAATACTGCTAATCCTCCCGTTTGTGTATGCGGGTCGTCGATTGGACGAATAACTTGATAATTCTTCACTTTGCATCCAGCAATATTCTCTCCAAGTGTTTTTCCAGAAACAGTTAATGTATCTAAATGAAGAGCTCCTTCCTTTTTAGAAAGCTCATAAAGAGCCGCTGAAACGCCACCTGCTTCGTGAAGGTCTTCAATATGTACATCAGATGAAGGAGCAAGCTTAGACAAATGAGGCACTCTTGATGCTACTTCATTTATTCTTTCAAGCGGATATTCTACACCTGCTTCATGTGCTAATGCCAATGTATGAAGAACGGTATTAGTTGATCCACCTAATGCCATATCCAATGCAAATGCATTGTCAATCGCTTTTTCCGTCACAATATCTCTCGGTTTAATATCTTCTTTTATTAATTCCATTAACTGTTTAGCTGATTTCTTTACAAACTCTTTTCGTTCTGGAGCCACAGCAAGAATTGTCCCATTTCCAGGTAACGCAAGGCCTAATGCTTCCGCAAGACAGTTCATTGAATTTGCCGTAAACATTCCTGAGCAAGAACCACATGTCGGACAGCCAAATTGTTCTAATTCTCTTAATCCACTTTCATCAATTTTGCCTGACTGGAAAGCTCCTACTCCTTCAAATACAGATGATAAGGATATCTTTCTGCCATCACTAGTAACCCCAGCCTTCATTGGACCACCACTTACAAAGATAGTAGGAATATTTAAGCGCAAGGAAGCCATCATCATTCCTGGTGTAATTTTGTCACAGTTCGGAATACAAACCATTCCATCAAACCAGTGTGCAGCTACTACTGTTTCAATCGAATCTGCAATGATTTCGCGGCTTGGCAAAGAATAGCGCATACCAATATGCCCCATCGCAATTCCATCATCCACCCCAATTGTATTCATTTCAAACGGAACACCGCCAGCTTCTCTTATTGCTTCTTTCACGATTTTTCCAAATTCCTGTAAGTGTACATGGCCTGGAACAATATCAATATATGAATTGACTACAGCAATAAATGGTTTATCAAAATCCTCCTCTTTCACACCAGCAGCACGTAGCAAGCTTCGATGTGGTGCACGGTCAAATCCCTTTTTAATCATATTACTTCTCAATTGTGTCACTTCTACCCCTCCAATTATCCGACTAAATCGAAAAATCTGTATATTTAAACTTTTACTTATTGTAACACTATGAAAGCAAAATTGGTATAATTTCTTCTTTTGAATATTTAAAGAAAGTAACTTCCCCTACTAGACATACCAAAAGACAAAATCATTGTTAAATTAGGATTTTTCTGACGAATAATGTCAGAAAACCTTACATAACTTTCTCCGAATCCTTTGCTACCCATCAGTTCTCCTTGGATTCAAGGCTAGGCTAATACTATACAAAAATAACATTCTCTTTCGTACATTCATTATAAACTTTTTCTCTAAAAGCTCTATCACGTAGCGCATTATCAATTCCACTTGCTTTTTGTATGTTTATCACATCCTATTACTTCGTCATCTCCCCATTCAATTGCCTTTTGATTTTCCGAAAATACTAGTAAACAACCAAATGATAGGTAGGACAATGATTGTACTTACAATGGTAATTAAATAGATAAAGATATTACCTGGAAGATTGATGAAGAACAATACCCCTTTTCCAAATGTGCTTTTAGGTTCTATTCCAAGCAGATTTACAATGACCCATTCTATTCCCATCCCAAGAAATAGCCATACTACTACAATCGCTATAAACGTATACACATCATCTCTCCCTTTGTTCGTTTGGTGATTTGCGGAATCGACTCCTCAAATCACCAAATGTCCCCACTTTATCAAAGGGGCTGGGACATAAGTATTCCAGCCCAAGTTAAAGCCAAACAATTACACAAAATTGCATGATTGTTTGGCTTTTTAATTAGCTTGTAAAAAAGCTGTTTCAGTTGTTAGTATCCGCAGCCTGAATACACTTCGCTTTCCATAAAGGATCAAATATGCACACACATGCCTTCTTATGCAAATATGTTACCAATTTTCCGCACTTCTTCTTCTGTTAATGTCACTTCTAATGTTCGCAGATTATTCTTAAGCTGACTTGTTGATTTTGCTCCTGGAATAATAACATCTACTGCCGGCTGTTCTAATAACCATGCTAAAGCAAGATGCGTTGCATCAAAGCCTTTTTCTTCTGCCATTTGCTTTAATTGATCCACCTTTTCTACATTTCGAATAAATGCTTCTCCTTGGAAAAGCGGATTATTTTTTCTGCCATCACTAATGGTTGAATCCTTTGAGTACTTTCCTGTCAATAATCCAGAAGCTAATGGAAAATATGGAACAAAGCTAATATTGTGCTCGACACAATACGGTAAGTAAATTTCCTCTGCCTGTCTTTTAAACAAGGAATATTCTGCTTGAAATACTTCTAAATAGCCATCCTGATTGAATGCTTTTATTTGCTCAGCATCTAAATTTGAAGCTCCCACTGCGAGAATCTTGCCCTCATCCTTTAGCTCTTTTAGCGTACCTGCCACTTCAGCCATTGGAGTAACATCATCTGGGAAATGAACATAGAACAAATCAATATAATCTGTTTGCAGTCGTTTTAAACTATCTTCTACAGCATTACGTAAAAAATCTCTACTATTATCAAGCTGTATTTTGCCATCCACTAATTTATGAGCAGCCTTGCTTGCAAGGACAACATCCTGGCGATTGCCTCTTTCCTTTAGCACCTCTCCAATTAACTCCTCTGATCTTCCTAGGCCGTATATATAAGCTGTATCAAGAAAATCAATCCCCGCATCTAATGCATTTCTTACCACACTTTTTCCAGTTTCATCATTTAAATTCGGAAATAAATTATGACCACCGACAGAATTTGCTCCATATCCTAGTTTGGTAACCCGCATAGCCGTTTGACCTATTTGAACTTTACTACTCAAAAAGATTCATCCCCTTCATTAATGTATAGACAAACATTTTCTTCCACTCTTAGTATGTCTTATTTCCATGAAAAGAGTAAAGT
The DNA here is from genome assembly GCF_031978665.1 of Niallia sp. Classification (NCBI taxonomy): domain Bacteria; kingdom Bacillati; phylum Bacillota; class Bacilli; order Caryophanales; family Bacillaceae; genus Niallia; species Niallia sp. The sequence goes on from NZ_DALZDK010000010.1 coordinate 62,995, forward strand.
GATTCGCTTTGTATTCTACTTTCGAACAAGCCTACATATACTCTTAGGAGAACAAAAAGAAAGGACTTCGAATATCTGTGCATGTATTAAAAAACGGAATTTTTTTTATCATTGTCCTCTTTTTATTTATCACACTATGGTCGATGAGCAGCGTTCAATTACTATTAAATTTTCCCTTTATCCTCACACTTGTCGTTCCATTATGGATCTATTTTCGGATTCAACAACATAATCAAAGACAAAACATACCATTTACAAGAGAATTTATCCTCAATCTATTTTTCTTTTATATACTGACAGTTATCTATGTGACCTTAGAGCCTTTTCACTTTACTCCACCTAATCTAAATGAAGGAAAAATGAATCTTGTTCCTTATGTTCAAATTTTATACCAGTACAAATATAAGCCGCCTTTTTTTTGGATGCTATATACCTTAGGAAACATCCTATTGTTTATCCCATTTGGTCTTCTACTGCCTTTTTTGTATAAAAAGCGATTTAGAACACTTGTTACATTAGGACTTGCGGTTCTCTGCTCCTTTTCTATTGAACTTATTCAGTTTTTCTTCACTGTAGATAGAGCTGCAGATATAGATGATTTTATTCTGAATACCTTTGGAGCAATGGTTGGATATTTTCTCTTTTTAATGATGAGGTTATTTGTGCGGAGACTGTACAGTATCAAGTAATACCTGTCCTTTACGTATCATTTTAGATCTATATCAAATAGGAGCATCTAAAAAAGATTCCCTCTTTTTAGATGCTCCTATCCCAACATATATATTAGATATCGTGTAGCTTACTCATTGTTCTCTGGACAAGCAAGCTCAATTTGTACATTAATGGGCAGCTTTTCTATTCTTCCCCAATGATTCTTACTTCAGTTTCAAGGTCGACGTTAAAATTTTCTTTTACAGTCTTTTGTACATGCTTTATTAAGGATAGATAGTCATTTGCTGTTGCATCTTCTACGTTCACAATAAAACCAGCATGTTTTGTAGATACTTGCGCACCACCAATTTTTGATCCTTGGAGTCCGCTGTCTTGAATGAGCTTTCCAGCAAAGTGGTTAGGTGGTCTTTTAAAGACACTTCCACATGAAGGATATTCTAATGGCTGTTTTGATTCTCTTAAGAAAGTAAGTTCATCCATTTTTGCTTTAATATCTGCGTAATTTCCTTTTTTAAGTGAAAAAGTTCCTTCTAATGCGACCCAGCCATTTTTCTCTATGCTACTTGTACGGTAGCCAAGTTCTAATTCCTCTTTTGTTACCGTTCGAATTTCACCAGTTTTAGTTAATACTTTCGCTGTTTCCAATACGTCAGAAACTTCTCCGCCATAGGCACCAGCATTCATATATAACGCACCGCCTACAGAACCAGGAATGCCACAGGCAAACTCCAATCCTGTTAATGAATGCTCTAAGGCATATCTAGAAGTTTCGATAATTGCAGCACCACTTTGAACAATTACTCTGTTGCCTTCAAGGGAAATTGCCTGAAGCTTTGTTAAATTAAATACGACTCCACGAATTCCACCATCTCTAATTAAAACATTCGAACCATTTCCTAAAATAGTGATTGGTACATTTTCGCTTAGCGCCAATTTATACGCAGACTGCAATTGCTCGTACGTAAGTGGAAAAAGCAAGAAATCAGCCTTTCCACCAATTTTAGTATACGTATATTTATTTAATGCCTCATCAACCTTCACACTTTCGTTAGGCAAAATTTCAAGAAACTTTTTAATCAATATGTTTTTATCCATTAATCTCAACCTTCTATACATATTTCTGACTACACTATTCTAATAGTATACCAAAATTATAAATTGGTACGACGATAATAAGCAAATTTATGTGAACCCATACTCAATCCATTATATGAAAAATCCTATCCCTTCATGCTAAGAAAAAGAGGAGACTAGTTTAATTTTGCTTTACGACAGAACCTTAAAATAGACTTTTATGAAAGAAGTCCAATACAAAAAAACTAAGCAATCTTTTCATCGATTACTTAGCTGATAACACTAATTCTTTTTCCTTTTGGTGCAATAAATCATAAGAGAGACAAGCTGGTTTATTCGTTCGAGGATCTTTTACTACAACAGCATCTATTTGGAAGACATCTTTCAGAACCTGTTCTGTCATTACTTCGTCCGCTGTTCCTTCTTTCATTAATTGTCCGTTCCTCATCGCAACCATATGATCCGAAAATCTCGCTGCATGGTTAAGATCATGAATAACCATCACAATTGTTCGATTTTCTTCTTCGTTTAATTTCTTTAACAATTTCAGCACTTCCAGTTGATGAGCCATATCCAAATAAGTGGTTGGTTCATCTAGAAGAAGCAGATTTGTTTCCTGCGCAATGGCCATCGCAATCCAAGCTCTTTGCCGCTGTCCACCCGACAACGTATCAACTTCCTGATTTTTCAGTTCTGTTAGCCCTGTTACGTCCAATGCCCAATTTATGACTTCCCTATCTTTATCCCCTAAACGGCCAAAGCCTCTTTGATGAGGGGAACGACCATAGGAAACTAAATCAAATATTGTTAATCCATTCGGTGCCTCTGGAGATTGAGGAAGAACTGCCATTCTTTGCGCAATTTTTTTCGTTGGAATTTTGTGTATCATTTCTCCATCTAGATAAACATATCCAGCCTTCGCCTTATGAATCCGCGCAAGCGTCTTTAATATCGTCGATTTACCGCAACCATTTGGTCCAATGATAGTAGTAATTTTCCCTTCTTGAACATGTAAATTTAAGTCATGGACGATAATTTTATCTTCATATCCAATTTTCAGTTGATCCGTAGACAATATGTCCATTTGTTCTCCCCTCCTTCATTTGTTCTATCTATAGTTGAATTTGCTATACCATTTTTTTGATTTAAACATCTGTTAATTTGTAGTTAGTCTTATTATCTCATTTACTCTTTTCTTTATTCCAAAATTAAAACAAGAAACTAAATGATAATGATTTTCATTATATATTATAGATTGAACAAAGCTTTCATTCAATACAATTTTAAACATTTCGCGATATTTATTGCATATCCTCATAATAATAGAAATCTATCCCATACAACATATAAAATTCCGACCAAATAGGAAAACGTTGAAAAAATTTACTATATAATCAGTATTTCCCCACCGCAATTTCAGAAGATAATGTAATATATTTTCCTTCGACTGCCAAGCTAACAGTATTTCTCCCGCCTCTTTTAGAGGCATATAAAGCTTCATCTGCCTCACTAATCAAAGGAGTAAGAGCGATACATTCCTCCTTTATTGAAACACCAAAGCTTGCAGTAATATTAATAACTGTTTCAAGATAATGCAAAGGCGACTCTTCTATTAATCTCCTTAAACTACTAGCAATGGCAATGGCCTCTTCCGCTTCTATTCCGAATAAAAAGAGAATAAATTCCTCCCCACCATATCTTCCAAAGATTCCATTCTCCTGGATCACACTTTTACAGAGTTTAGCTATGTGCTTCAATGCTTCATCTCCACCTAAATGTCCATAGGTGTCATTTATTTTTTTAAAATAATCGATATCAAACAGAATTACAGCTATCTTGGCATAAGAAGGAAGCATTTTTTCGGCAGTAGATAGAACATACGCCCGATTATATATTTGGGTTAAGCCATCTGTGTATGCAAGTTTAGTTAAATTCAATTGTTCCGCTTTTTGTTCCGTAATATTCGTGTAAATAATAGTCGTCCCGACAATCATTGACTCTCCTCTTTTAATCGGAGAAATCTTTACTTGATAATATTCCTTTCCCATTCCATGGCTCATTTCTATCTCCATGATTACTGATTCCGTATGGACATTTTTCATCAGTGGAAGAAGCTGGCTATCCAGCCCTAATACAGCTGCTATATGCTCCCCTAATTTTACATGGGAAAATAAAGTAAAGGCAGCCTTGTTAAAATCTTTTATATGATAGGTTTGATCTAATACAAGAACTGCATCTCCCATACTTTCGAAAATATAATCCTTTTCTATTGGGGGCACCAATAGAAACTTCGTTGATATAATGGCATATAAATAAAGCGAGCTAGAAAAAAGCATAGAAATCGGTACAGGATCTAAGCTACTCGGAGTTATTCCTATTAAATAAGAAAAAGAAGCGACGATAGGAACGAGTATTCCCGTTAGCAGAATAACCACTTGTTTCGTATGTCTTGATTTTCCTCTAACCCAATAGATGGATAGAAGCACAAAAGCGATCGCAAGTGTTCCAAATGTATATGCACCATGTATTAAATACCATTGTCCTACTGTAATTTGCATAATAGGCGTTGTATTGCGATATTCTAAATAGACAGATTGATAGAATAAATGGTGAAAATCATTTGTCGCAAGGAGTAAAAAGGATATCGCCGGGATTAAATAATAGAAAAAATACGTTTTGTTATTTAAATGTCTATCATAGCCAATATACTGTAAAACAAGAATTAACGTAGCAGGTGCTGAAAACGGCATGCCTAAATACTGAACGGCTGTCCAGAACTGCATTTCTTCTATCGTTGTACTAGCAAGACTTAATGCATATCCAAATGCATAAATAGCTATAAAACAAGAAAACCATAAAAAGGTTCTCATTCCTTCAAACGCATGTCTATTCATATAAGCAATAATTGCTAATATCACATGCAATGCACCGGACATCGTTATTAAAACAATATATATCATTACTGTTTGATCCATTTAGCTTACCCCTGTTGAATAGTCATCTTTTTCTTCATCATGTTAGTTCTCCATTTCATTATAGTCTTCACTTATTATAATTATTATAAATCTTGTGAAAAGCTGTTACTAGATAGGAAGTAAAATATCCTCTATTTTACTATAAATATACAGAATAATTTCTTTCAACCTTTATATGTTCAAAAAAAAGCAGAACCTTTCCATTGCAAAGCGGTTCTGCTTGTTCTGGCTATTCTATTGACTTTAACACTTTCTCGGCCGTTTCTTCCCCATTTGCCATACATGCTGCAATTCCTACACCATAGTAAGAACAGCCCGCTAGATACACATTAGGATATAAATCTTCTAAGCTTCGATTAAGCTTTTCTACCGCTTGCTTATGTTCTAAAGAGTAAACAGGCATCGCATTCGTCCACTTCGTCACTTCATACTGTTTAGGCTTTGAGGTGATTCCCAAACTCTTTTCAATATCCTTCCTTGCCTCATCTACCAGTTCCTCCTCAGAAAGAGCATTTAATCGCTCATAGGCTGGATTCGTTTTTTTATAAAATAGGCGAAGTAATAGTTGACTATTGTTTGATGTATGCTTCCACTTTCTGCTAGTCCACGTACATGCATTACAAACAATGTCACTATCTCCTGCTACAATAAACCCTGTTCCGTCTTTAGGCAGCTCTTTATCGGATATGTCATAGGATAAATACATGGTAATATTCGATGAATTCTTTAATTTACCGAACACCGGATTTAATTCTTCCTTATTTAAAATCCGTTGAGCTACATCATGTGGAGTTGATAATACAACTGTATCTACCATTCGCTCCTCCCCATTTGAAAGCTGGATTTTATATTGATTTACCTCTTTTTTTATGTCGGTAACAGCAACGCCCTTTAAAATCGTTGCATCTGTTAACACCTCTTCAAGCCGATCAATAATGGTCGACAATCCTTTTTTAAAGGAGATGAATTTTTTATTTGCAGCTGACTGAAATACTTCTTTATTCTTTCCAAGACCACGGATAATACTTCCATATTTTTCTTTATAATCTAATAGATAAGGCAATGTAGACCCCATGGTTAACGAATAAATATTTCCCGAATAAACGCCTGCCAGCACAGGTGCAATCTGTTTTTCCACGATTTCTTTTCCAAAATAATACTCTAAAAACGCCCCAATGGAAGATTCTTTTGTAAAACTTGTCTTCGTTCGAACAATATCCCGCAAAGCTTCTAGCTTCCCTCGAGTAGAAATAAGCTCACTTGTAAAAAGTGCTTCTAGCGTCATCGGAATACCAAATATAGAATCCTTTGGAATTTCTAATAGCTTTTTTTGCGTATGAATATAGGAAGTCCCCGTTGCATTAAAAACGAGCTCCTCTTCTAAATTTAGTTCCTTCACAAAAGGAAGTACATTTTTATTCCGAGCAACGATAGAATCTGCTCCAGTTTCCATAATAAAATCATCTTTTTTTACTGTATGAATTTTTCCACCAAGGTAGTCATTTGCTTCCACTAGCACTAGACGGAGTCCTAAATTTTTTTCCCTATTCTCTTTTTGTAAATAATAGATGGTAGATAACCCAGTAATTCCACCACCTACGACTAAAACTGTTTTCACAATCCTACACCTCATCTACTAGAACAATATCTAAAACTGTTTTCTCTACGATTAATAACTGTTTTTATTATAAAGCATACCTGCCTTTTTCTTTCTATTTATCAACGTTTTTTTGTGTCTATTTGTTCACAATTTAACAGGAATTTAACTGCTTATGGAAGTAAAATCCATTGTATAATAATATTAGCTTTAAAAATGTAAGCGCTTCTCAATAGAACAGCTATCCTTTTTATCAATGCAACAATTATAACGCATTTCTGATGAATGACAAAAAACTTGATTGGTGGTGTCTATCTATTATGGCTAACAGCCGACTATCTGTTGCTATTCATATCCTATCTTTGATTGCCTCGAAACGCTATGAACAAATAACCTCTGATTCTATTGCGGAAAGTGTTAATACAAACCCTGTTGTTATAAGAAGAATGTGTGGACTTTTGAAAAAAAGAGGAATTTTAACGAGCAGAGCAGGGATTTCAGGAGCTATCTTATTAAAACAGCCTGCTGACATTTCTCTTTTGGAAATTTATTTAGCCGTTCAATCGAAAAGCGAATGGTTCGCCATACATGATCATCCAAATCATCATTGTCCGATTGGCAGTAAAATCCACTCTACACTAGATAAAACTTTTTCTACTATCCAACGCTCAATGGAAAAAGAATTAGCACAAATTACGTTACAAGATATAATGGATGAAATGGAAATATACAGTAAAATATAAATTTCATGATAACAAAGAAACTAGCAGCCAGGTTACCCCTCACATGCTAGTTTCTTTATTGATATGGATAATTTCTTGAAAAATAGTCTCCCAATCTTTCGTCTTTGCAAGCTGCTTTCTTCTTGTCTTCCATTCCTGATTTCCAGCATTGTTCACCATCTTCTCACATGCTTGAATAAATCGATCTACCTTTCCCCCACCTTGCAAAAGTTCATAAACACCTTCTTCTGCATATTCCTTTGTCGAGGGTAAGTTCATCCCTATCACAGGTTTACCAGCAGCAAGAAATTCAAAAAGCTTTAGTGGGAAAATGGCTTTATTGTATGGAATATCCTTATAAGGCATGATTCCAACGTCAAGGGTATGCATATAATCTGAAACCTGATTCCTTGGTACACTTCCAGTCCAATGAATATTTGGTTCCTCCAATAATTGCATAAACTCTTGGCTGCAATTAGTCCCGTCTGGTCCCACCAACAAAATCCTCCATTCCTTCCTTTTCTGCGCTATTTGCTGGATGAAACTAAAATCAAGCTTTGGCTTAATCCCGCCAATATACCCAATCGTTATTCCTTCTTTCTCTATTGGAGGAACGCTTTTCTCCAGTTGTTGAAATAGCCGATATTCCACTCCGTTTTCAAATGTGTATATCTTATTTCGATATTCTGGTGTTCGATTTACTAATTCCTCTTTTAAAAAGCTTGAAGTACAAGTAATATAACTCGCTTTCTCTACAATGCTTTGTTCACTTTTCAAGATGATCTTTTGTTTTAAATAAGCTAAAAGTGAGAACTTTCCACTTAATTGTTCTGCCCATAAATCACTGCAATCATAAACAATTTGATCCCAAGAATAGATTTTATGTAATGACGGAAATGCTGGGTAAGTATACCATAATTTCACCAAACAGTTTCCTTTCTTTTCTGCTAAATAATTACTTAAGCCTCGGAGCTTCTTTTGGTAGAAAAAGGGGATAAATCGAGCAAACCGTTGCAATTTATGATTCCCTAGGTCACTGATGATCCATTGATAAATGCCATTCTCTAATTTTGTTACGTCCGGTGTCTGTTTTTTCCCCGGACAAAGCCAAATTACTTCCTCTGTTTCCTGCTGCTTTTGTAGAAATTCTGCAAATCGATGTCTACGGTATGTTAAATTGTCTAAATTCCATACACCAGTCGCCACAATAACATGGATTGTTCTCATTTTAAAAAGCTCCTCTACCTTCTACAGTCTTTTCCGAATAGCATTATAGGCATAATGAGAAAAATACCAGGACGACTGCAAGAAATTTAACTGCTCTATTTGACGATACACATGCCAATTGTTTTTTGCGGCCTTCCATTTGTTTTTGGAGATTGATTCATTTCCCACCCTGTATTCTGCTAATATTTCATTAAGGCCAAACGCACGGAATCCTCGCTTTAAAATCATTAGCCATGTTGCCAAATCTTGCCGAGTACGAATATTAGGCATACGAAAATCCCCAACTTGGTCACGATCAATCAGGACAGTAAGGCAACCAACAATTGTATTTTTTAGCATCGTTTGATAATCAACTTGCTTAGGAACACGAATATACTTTTTCAAACGCGTTCCTGTTTGATCCATACACTCATAGGCAGTAAAGGTGAAGGCATAATTATTTGTTCTCATATAAGCTAGTTGAGCTTCAAGCTTGTTTTTCTTCCATCTATCATCACTGTCTAAAAAAGCGATATATTTTCCACTCGCATGGTCAAGTGCCATATTCCGAGCAACAGCAGCCCCTCCATTAACAGTTCGGTAAAAAACACGAATTCGTCCATCTGCCTTTTCCCATTCCTTTAATAATTCGACAGTTCCATCAGTTGAATGATCATCAACAATTAATAGCTCCCAATCAGTGTATGTTTGCTCTCTGACAGACTCGATGCTAAAAGATATATATTCTTTACAATTGTAAGAAGGCATAATAATGGATACAGATGGAGCCATTCAACATTCACCTCTTTAATCAGATTCAGATTTTAAAAACAGTGGATACATTATCCATAAGCAACTGAGCATAATTCCGATCATTACTCCGATGAATGCCCGATCTCGTTGAGAAACTACTTGATGGTCTGCCTTTATTGCTGCGATATCCTTCACTAGCATTGCAGGCTGCATATTTAACTGTTTCGTTTTTAATTCGTATAAAAATCGTTGTTGGTCTACAACGAATTCCTCTTGAACATGGTTTGCCTGAAGCTGATTAATACTTTCTGAAATAATGTCATCTTTTTCTTGATAGTATTGCTGATCCATTTCTAAAAAAGATGTTACTAATTCAGATAAGGAATCTATTGCTTCTTGTTCCGTTGATGCAGTCAAAGCAAACCTCAGTTTTTTAGGTGTATCAGTAGAAATAAGGAGTTGCTCCTTATCTATCTCTACATCTGGTAAATACTTCGTAAAAGACGTTTCATTTCTTAGTAATGACGCGATTACTTCACTATTGTTCATATATTCGTTTTCATAATTTCCAAGTAAAATAGTTGCCTCTGCTTTCACAGACGATTTTTCTTTTCCTGCAGGTGTGAACCACCCAATTGCTCCTAGAAGGACGCTAAGTACCATTAAGGGCAAAATATATCTTTTCAATCTAGCTGTGATAAGTGATAAAACGAACTTCACAAACGAACTCTCCCTTTCTGTAATGAAAGTCAAGATTCTAGCTTTCTATTTTTATAAACAGACAATGTAGATAAAACAAACCCCAGAAATACCCAATGGAAATATAAATTCATGACGGAACTTGGGCTAATACTTGAAATAAGGAAAGCGACCATTCCGATCATACATGACTCTAACAGCATTTTATCTGTACCACTATTTATGCTTTGATATATTCGATAGAATTCTATAAATGCATAGACCAACATAAGCAAATAACCAAGCACAATAACTAAACCAAAGTTGCCGGCAATTTCAGCAAACCAATTATGCACTTGATAAACGTTCCCCGTTGGAAAGTAACTTTTATGCTCCAAATAATAGGGAATATTTCCCGCTCCGATACCAAATCCATAGGAATCCAGCAAATAGTAAAAGGTATTCCTTAAAAGATTGATTCTTGCTAAGTTCGATGGTAGCACTTCATTAAGCCCGTATTCTCCTGCTGAATCGATAAGCATTTGGAATTTGGCAATTCCTCTGTTTGCAAACAAAAGACAGCCTAATAGAAACATGCCAGAAAGGGTACACAAGATTATTTTCTTCCAGCGCTTTGGGATTAATAGAAACAGATATACTAATCCTCCTCCTCCTACCGCAAGCATCGCTGCACGTGATTCCGTTAAATAAAGAAGGATTAGAACCATTACACTTAAAACAAGCATGGATCCTTTAAGGATGGGTCGCTTAGCATTTTTCGCAACAGCTAAAAAGAAGAAAAAGGAGATTCCTAGATAAACAGCAAAATCATTCTGATTAAAAAAAACAGCTGTCGGGTAAGACAGTTTATAAATGGAAGCTCCATACAGCCCAGAACTTGGCAATTGAATAGAAAAGAAATAATTCACAAAGCCTATTCCCATTAATAAAACAGTCATTCCAAGCCATCCTGCCAAAAATAGCTTCAATTGCTGCCTTGTTTTAAATGTCATACTCGCTAAATAAACGAAAGCTATCCCCATAATCAATAAAAACATATACTTAATAGAAGCAATAATGGAGATGGACCAAAGAACAGAAATACTTCCATAAAGAATCCACCCGCCAAAAAACAACCAGATATATGACAATCCACTATGATTAAAGTCCTCCACTATCCTTTTCTTGTATAAAGCCGTGCTAATGTACAAAACAATTGCTAATAATAGTAATATTCTGTATAAAAAAAGAGAAAAGGCACCAACATTTACACTTATGACAGACTGGTTAAGAAAGGTGGAAAGCAGCAAGGCATACATAATATTTCGAAATAATTGGTCAAGTGTAATGATCGATTTCAAATAAACACCTAATTGAATGGCAACCCATATGCAAACGATAGGAAGTATCCAGGTTAATTTATACATAGTTGTCACATATAGAACCGTAAGACAACCGATGAATAAGACTGCAAATCCTATTGTTTTGCTTACTGTACGATTATTTCCCAACTTCTACAATCCTTCCTCCCTATCCTACGATTACTTTTGTAATACTTTTTTTGATGAGTATAGGGTTTCTCTTAATCCGTTTTCTAAATTCGTTTGAGGTTTCCATTCTAATTGCGCCATTGTCTGCTCATTACAAAGGATGCTATGTAGAATATCTCCATCTCTTTCTTTCTTGTATATTGGCTTAAAGACAACTTCCCCAATATCGCTTATCTTTCCCCAAAGCTGATTGATAGAAATTCTATTATTAGAGGAAATATTTAAGCAAACATTTTCTTGTTGCTTTAAAGCCTGTATATTTGCATTTGCTACGTCTTTTACATAGATGAAATCCCTTGTTTGTTCTCCGGAACCAAAAATGATAGGTGCTTCATTTTCAAGAATTCGATCAGCAAAAATAGAGATAACTCCGCCTTCTCCTTTTCCATCCTGCCTTGGCCCATAGACATTGCTGTATCTTAAAATCCCATAGGAGAGCCCATAAAATTTATACGCTAGCTTTAGATATTTTTCGACCGTCAATTTTGTTAATCCATAGGGAGATTCCGGTAAAGTTGGATGCTCTGTCGTAACAGGAAGCTCCACTGGATTTCCATATACAGCTGCTGAGGAAGCGAATAATATTTTCTCCACAGAGGCACGAATAGCTGCTTTAATCACATGCAAAGAGCCTTTTACATTTACGTTTTCATCATGTAATATATCGTGCACCGATTCTGCTACACTTACCTGGGCTGCTTGGTGAATAATAAAAGAAGGATTTAAATCGACAATAACATCGATTACTCTTGGATCCGTTATATCAAACGGACAAATTTGAATCGGTAAATCTTTAATATTTTCGAATTTTCCGGATGAAAAATTATCCATAACAACTACTTCATATCCTTCTTCCAAAAGACCTTCTACAATATGTGATCCAATAAAACCTGCTCCACCTGTAACTAGAACCTTGCTCATTTCGCTGCCCCCCAAAAGTGATTTAATTCGTGAGTAGAATGAATAGACTTATTTGTTATTTCCCGATATTTCTCTACTAGTTTCTTTGCGTTATCCACTGCAGAGTAATGTGCATGGACACGCTGATACAATGCCTCTGTTACCTCTTTATAGTACGCTGGATCAGCGGCTAGCCCTTTCACGCTTGTTACTATATGTTGTACCGAACGAGGTTGAATCAATAGATCAGAATATTCACCAAACAAATCAGGTATCCCGCCTACATTTGTACATATGATTGGTATTTTCAAAGCCATAGCCTCTATAACAACGGTAGGCAAACCTTCCGAATAGGACGGTAAAATAAATATATCGCTTGCCAATAAATAATCTCGCACCTTTTCATTAGGAATTTGTCCAACTAAGAATATGCGCTCATTATACAATTTCTGTTTTTGTAGCTTTTCTTTCTCAGGCCCATCACCTACGTATACGACTACATATTCTTCTGGAAGATAAGGCAACGCCTCAGCTAATTCAAAAATTCCTTTTTCTTTCACAAGGCGGCCAATATAAAGAAGGATTTTTTTGTTGCCAGGTAACGCTAACTCCTCTTTCTGCTTTGCTTTCAATGTGGTTGTTGGCGTTAGCTTGAATTGGGTTAAATCAATTCCAATAGGTAACGCCGTGCAGCTTCTCCCTGTTTTTAACTTTGCTGCAGCTGCAAGATGTTCCCCTACCGCAATCACTTCATCTGCAGATCTAACCGTTTTTTGAAAAATCCGCTCTGCGCTTTGGCTAAACGAAGGATAAATATGAACATCACTTCCATGTAACGTTAGAAGCCAAGGCTTCTGATATTCGGCAGCGACAATTCTTGCCGCACCTCCAGATGGCATTGCGAAGTGGGCATGGATAAAATCAACATCTATATTTTCTTTCTTCAAGGTTTTAAGGATGCTGCCTGCAATGCGTTTATCCGGCTGAAACCAGCGAAGTTGACCTGGTGTCGCTCTATACACTGGTCTATATACGTTTACTCCATTCCTCTCCTCCCAATAGGGTAGTTTCTTTTTTCGATATCTTTTCTTCCATACTCTAATAAAGGACGCGTTTAAAGGAATAGGATTAATAACCGTTACTTCTACTCCTAAAGAAGTTAATGCTTTTACCTGTGTTTCATGAAACACCCCATTTCCAGGATTATCTGCACTAGGGTAAACACTGGTTATCCACAATACTTTCATCATCCATATCCTTCTTTCTTTAGGATTATCTCCGATTATTGATACTCTTCTCTAACACCAAGCTTCTTTAATACATGCAATAACAATAAATAGCTGATCCCACTTATCACAACAGTCCATATAAGCGTCCAAACCAAGTTATTATGAATAGAAATCATTTGATTTTTTAATAGTAATGCGATCCCGCTACTCATACCAGCAAGAATAAATGGCAGTAGCAATACTTTTATATATCTTTTCAGTTGAAGTCCTATCATTCTAGTTAATAGCATTCTACCGCTGATAAAATTAAGCATGCTTACAGCTACATATGCCCATGCCACTGTTTCTAGCTGATTACTCTGAACTGCTGCGAACAACGCTAAACCGTAGCAAACTAATACTCCTGAGTCCCAATAAAATGCAATATTTGCCTTTCCCTTTGCTAATATAATGCTTCCATTCGTATTCATAAGAACTCTTAAAATCCCGACAATGATCATAATTCGCAATATAGGAATCGCCTCTACCCATTGCTCTCCAAAAAAAAGAGGAATAACTAAATCTGCAACAGAAAGTAGACCTAAAAGCAGCGGAAAAGAAACGACTGCCAATAATTTGGTCATATATAAATACCCTGTTTCTAATGCTTGATTGTTATGTTTATCTTTCGCAAACACAGGAAACGCAACTCTTGTTATAATGGGATTTAATTTAAGAACAGGAATGGTCACTATTTGATAGACTAAGTTATATATCCCTAATGCCTCCATTCCAATAAATCTCCCAATTAACAACATATCAATATTGCTGCCTAAACGATTTACGAGTCGCGATAAAAGCTGGTACACTCCAAAAGAAAAGAATTCTTTACAATCTTTGATATCTAGCACAAAGCTTGGTTTCCACTTTGGAAGATAACAAATATAAAAAAGAACTCCTTTCAAGGAATAGAGACAAATCTGAGACCATATATATGCACTAACTGGATTTTGCCTAGTGAAAACGACCAATCCTATCAAGAGGCTAAAGCTAATAATAGTTGCTATTGTTTCTACTTTTCCTAATAGCTGAAAAGATAAGTCACGCTGCATTAAATATTGCGATTGCTGACCAATTGGCGCAATCAAAAAAACAATCGATAACAAACGTATTTTTCCTTCTAGCTCACCTGTTTGAAAATAATCCGCAATAATAGGACTGGCTGCCTGCATTAGAATACAGATAAGGATTCCAAGAAGAATATTTATCCAAAATAAAGTGGACAATTGTCTATCTGTTACATGATGCTTTTGAATGACTGCTGCTCCTAGCCCTAATTCAACAAAAATCTGCGCAAAGATAATGATAGTTGTTAACATGCCTATCATGCCAAATTCCTTCGCACTCATTACATTTCCCAGTATTACAAACTGCCCAATCTGCAATAAAGTAATGACTAACGTCGATATACTGGTCCATTTTGCTCCACTGTTAATTTTGCTTTTAATGGAGTCCAATTACCTCGCACCTTCTCCTGTTAGCACAACCTTTATTGTTTTTAATAAAATTTTCATCTCTAAAGAAAAAGTTACATTATTAATATACTGAAGATCGTACTTGAGCTTTTCCTCTGGTGAGATATCATATCCGCCATTCACTTGCGCAAGTCCTGTTAGCCCAGGTTTAACAAGAAGTCTATTGGAAAACCCATCTATCTCTTCACTAAATTTCGCTGTAAAAGACGGTCTTTCTGGTCTTGGTCCAATAATAGACATATCACCTTTTAATACGGAAAATAATTGTGGCAATTCATCAATTCTTGTTTTTCTTATAAATGTACCGACTTTTGTAATTCTTGGATCATTTACCTCTGCCCATTTTTCGCCATCTTTTTCTGCATCCATTCTCATCGAACGCAATTTAATTAAATAAAAGCATTTCCCATGCTTTCCAACCCTTTCTTGAATATAAAAGGGAGAACCAGGGGAATCCATGCGAATAACTACAGCAAATAGTAGAATCAACGGAAGCGTAATAACAATACCTATACTCGCTATAAAGAGATCCATCATTCTTTTAAAAAATTGATAAAAGGAAACTTTTTTAGAAGACGTAAGTTTATTTGCTTGTACAATTGATATCTCTTTTAAAATATGGATACTCCTGTTAGCCTGCATTTTTTTCACCTCAAAGTTTTATCTATCTGGGCTATGTACAAATTTAGTATATGGTTCTAATGTTAATAATTCGTTGAATCTATTTTAAAGAATGGTAAAGGATTGTAAATTTCCCGTTTTTTTGGTGCAAAATGGTGTTTTTTTAGTTGCGATTAGTGATTTTTCAATGAAATATATAGAGGAATTCATTGAGGTATGGAAATCGTGGATTGCACGAAAAGGGACATCAAAAACCGCAAATGCTTCGTCTGTTACCCGCTTGGTTTCTTATTTGTGAAAAGGGGTTGAGATGGATGCTCTGTTACCTTTTCCCTGCTGCTTCTCTTGTTCTCGGGCTCAGAGCGAGCTTCTCTGTTACCTTTTCCTGCTGCTTCTCTTGTTCTCGGGCTCAGAGCGAGCTTCTCTGTTACCTTTTCCCTGCTGCTTCTCTTGTTTTCGGGCTCAGAGGGGGCTTCTCTGTTACCTTTTCCCTGCTGCTTCTCTTGTTCTCGGGCTCAGAGCGAGCTTCTCTGTTACCTTTTCCTGCTGCTTCTCTTGTTTTCGGGCTCAGAGGGGGCTTCTCTGTTACCTTTTCCTGCTGCTTCTTTTGTTTTCGGGCTCAGAGCGAGCTTCTCTGTTACCCACCTTGCCTCTTTTTAATGAAAAAGGGCTTTGAGACGGATTCCCCATCCCCATCTCCAATGAAAAATAGGCTATTTAAAATCTATGAAATGAAATAAAAAAGGATTGCCTACCACCCTTTATAGGCTAATAGACAATCCTTCTTCAAATTATTATCCTCTTAATAAAAATGTTACCACCCCAATAAAACATACATTACATAAACACCATGTATCTTGTTTTTTCCAATATACTCTCCGAAAGGTAGATCTTTTTATTCCAGACTGGTATCCTTTTACATCCATCATATTAGCCAAATCCTCTGCTCTATTCAGAGAACTGACAAACAAAGGAAGAAATATTGGTACTAATGTTTTCATTTGCTGGAATAAAGACCCTTCGCCGAACTCCGTCCCTCTTGCTCTTTGTGCATCCATTACTTTTTGTGTTTCATCTAGTAAATTGGGAATGAATCGTAAGGATATAGACAACATGATGCTAATATCATCAACAGGAACCTTTATTAAACGAAGTGGTGATAAGAGCTTATTTATCCCATCTGTCAAATCGATTGGTTTTGTTGTTAATGTTAAGACCGTTGATAAAAATACAATCATAACAAAACGACTGAAAATAAATATTCCATTTATTAAGCCATACTCTGAAATCGTAATAGGTCCCCATTCTACATACACATTACTACCTGAAGTAAATAACACTTGTAGCATTACTGTAAATAGAATGAGCCAGATCATCGGCTTTACTCCTCGCACATAGGTACGAAAAGAAACTTGTGATAAATGCATAATTAAAAGTGTGATCAGCCATAAAAATAAATAGGCTTGCCAATTATCCGCTATAAATAGCATAACAATAAGTAAAATGACCGAGATCATTTTTGCCCGCGCATCTAATCGATGAAGCCATGAATCTCCTGGAAAATATCTTCCTAAAATTAATTTATTCATACCAATCCCACCGAAACCAAAGCATCTGCTAGTTCTTCCAGCGTTAAGCATATCTTTGGTAATTTTATTCCTGTTTCCGCTTCAATTTTCATTTGGTAGCGCCGAGCCTGTGGCATTTCTATCCCCCAACTCTCCAATAAATCCCAATCCGAAAAGATAGTTTTTGTTTTTTCATATTTAATAATTTTCCCTTGATCCATTAAAATAACTTGGTCTGCGTATAAAGCCACATCCTCCATATCATGTGTAACTAGAATGGTAGTTAAGCCTTCTTGTTGATGCCAAGTAGAAATGAGAGACATTATTTCTTTTTTTCCTTGTGGGTCCAATCCGGCTCCTGGTTCGTCTAAGACAAGAACAGACGGTTTCATTGCTAATATCCCCGCAATAGCAACTCGTCTTTTTTGCCCGCCCGATAGGGAAAAGGGAGATTTTGATAAAATGGATGCCTCTAACCCAACTAGTTCAATCATCTTTTTAGCAATTTCCTTCGCTTCTTCTAAAGGTACTCCAAAATTTAGTGGACCAAAGCAAATATCCTTTTCCACGGTTTCAGCAAATAATTGGGATTCTGGAAATTGAAATGCCATTCCCACTTGTTTGCGAATCTTCCGGATTGCTTCTTTATCGTAAGGTGCCTTTATTATTGTATCTCCTACACGAACACTTCCTTTTGTCGGTAGAAGTAAACCATTCAATGTCTTTAACAGACTTGATTTCCCTGCTCCTGTTCGTCCAATGAGCGCTGTATACGCACCTGATTCAATCCTAAGATTTACGGAATTCACTATATTTTGTTTACGGATTGGTCCAAGCTGATAATTTGCTGATACATCCTTCAATTCGATTTGCATATCCATTGCACCATTTCTTTTTCTGTCATATATTTGTCTGGAACCTCACATTTTCTACTTTTCAATGCTTCTCTTAGCTTCTCTGCGAACGGCTTTTCGAGTGTGGAATCAGCAATAAATAGAAGAGCAGGACTTTCTACTTTCATTATTTGCCCTTGCTTCATGACGATTACTTTATCCGCCTGTGCTGCTTCGTCCATATCATGAGTAATAGATAGAATAGTCATTCCCTGATTGGTCAATTTCCGTATCGTAACCATTAATTCCTTTCTACTTCTCGGATCTAGCATAACAAAGGCTTCATCTAATATGAGCACCTTGGGCTGTAATGCCAGCATACCCGCTATCGCCACCCTTTGTTTTTGTCCCCCTGATAGTTGAGAAGGATCCGTCATGCGATAATCTAACATTCCTACATCTTCTAATGCTTTATCCACTCTTGCTCTCATTTCTTTATATGGCATATTTAAATTTTCTAGTCCAAAAGCAACATCATCTTCTACCGTTGTTCCAATAAATTGATTTTCAGGATTTTGAAAAACAATGCCTATATTCTCGGATTCAGCATCTTTCTTTGAAACAGATCCATTTATCTTAATTTGTCCTTCATCAGGTTGAAGCAAGCCAACAAGTAAATGAGCTAATGTAGACTTTCCACTCCCATTATGGCCGATGAGCGCCGTCCATTCTCCCTCTCTTAATTGAAAGGAAACATCCGAGACATTGCCCCTATCCTGCTTTTTATCATAGCGAAAGCTCAATCCTTTCACTTCCAAAACAACACCCAAACCAATCCCCCCTTATTAGAAAAGCGCAAGCGCCTGTTTATCGGTGTACAAACTGGAGGACCTTCGACTGAGATAAAGGAAACACCCCGAACCTAAGTGAGGGGATGTTGACTTATCGTAGGGAAAAGGTCCGAAGTTTGCTAACCGATAGGCGCTGGAGCTAGACAAGAAAAGCGCAAGCGCCTGTTTATCGGTGTACAAGCAAATTTCTTATCTAATCATGAAAGACATAGCTAAGGAAACTACTAAAAATCCATTAACGATAATTAAATTTTTTACAGCTAAACTAAATGTTTTTGATTTTACTTGTAGTTCGTTAAAAATCCGAATATGTTTATATACTGGTAAAATAGCAACTAAGCTTAATAACGCAATAGCTGGTAGCAAATGTAGAAAAACAGAGATTAGTATAGCTACAAAGGAACCAATATAAAGCCCATTATAAAGCCATAAAGAATATTTCTTTCCTAGATAAAACGGCAAAGTGAATCGATGATTCTTTATATCTTCTTCCACATCACAAATATTATTTGCTAGCATAAGGTTTGCAATCGTAAACATGCATGGTAACGATACAATAATGATTTCAATTATTTTTATAATGTTTACTTGTAGGAAAATCATTTCCTTTTCCCATGCTAAAGAAGCGATACCAACATCAAACGCATTTACGTATACCGTTAGAAACACAATTCCAAATCCCATTGTAACGCCAGAAAATACTTCTCCTAAAGGCATTCTTGATAAAGGAATGGGACCAAAAGTATACAGGATTCCAATGCAAAAGCAGATAAATCCAACCAAAAGCACCAGCAAACCTGTCTCAATCGTAAGCCAAACTCCCAACCCAGTTGCAATTAAAAAGAGTGTGAGAATCGTTGCTATAACTGTACTCTCTTTCAATCCTTCTTGCCCAATCACGTTTTTTTCTTTCCTATATTCATCACTATTTGCTTTTCGATAATCCATATAATTATTAATAGCTGTTGTTGTTAAATCAAAGATTAACATTGAGCTAAAGAAGATAAGCGTGTTTTTCAAATGAAAGGCGTTATAACGATATAATACAAATAGTATCCCGATAAAAAATGGAAAAACACTTGCTATTTTTGTTTGTATTTCTACTAACTTTAAAAATGAACGAATAGTCATTCCTAGTGCCCCCTCTTCCTTATTAGTTCGCTAATTTAAATTTATCATTCGTTAATGTAAATTTATCTTTTAATCCAGATGTTAAGTAAACCTTCTTATCTTTCGTTACAAAAATGGCTTCCATTCCATCCATTTTTTCTACTGCTTTTAATCCTTCTTCTACTCCTTTTATAAATATTGTTGTGGAATATCCGTCACCATCAAATGACTTATTAGAAACAATCGTTATCCCAGCGACATCATTATTTACAGAATAGCCTGTTTTAGGGCTTAGAATATGATGATATTTCTCCCCATCTACTTCCAAATAACGTTCATATATCCCAGATGTTACAATCGAAGTATTCGTTTCTTCCATTTTCCCTACCATTTCTCCTCTATCGGAAAAAGGATCCTGAACGCCAACTTCCCAAGCCTTTCCGGATGCATTTTTTCCTTTAACGTAAATATTCCCACCTAAATCAACAATCGCCGATTTAACTCCATTATCATTTAATACTTTAACAACTTCATCTGTAATAAATCCTTTCGCGATTCCACCTAAGTCCAACATCATTCCTTGTTCTGGCAAATAGACGGATTGGTTTTCTTCATTTAATTCTATCTTTGCATAGTTAATTAATGGTAGAACAGCATCTATTTCTGATTGCGCCGGCTTTTTCTCATCTGGGAATCCTATATGCCACAAATTAGTAAGTGGACCAATCGTAATATCAAAGTCGCCTCCTGAGTAACCACTATATTCTTTTCCAGCTTTCACTAAACGATAGATATCATCTGGTACCTTTACTGGTTTGCGACCGGCATTTTCATTGATTTCATCAACAATCGATCCTTCTTCATTAACAGTGATTTGACTTGCTAACAACTCTATTCGGTCAAACACCTTATCCAATACTTCTTCCTTATCCTTATCAAAGATTTTAATGGTTACTACCGTTCCCATTAAAAATTCCGTTCTTTTATAGGGGTTACTTGTTATACTTGCGTCTGATTCCTTTTGTTTGCCACAGCCTACTAATATAAAGAAGGACAGTAACAAAATCGCCGCCTTTTTAAATTTCTTCATCAAAATCATCCCTTCTATGAATGTCACATCACGGTCGTTTTTATCTTTAGTCAATTACATACAAACAGTCCTACATTTTCATAATGTGAACTTATTCACATTTATAACACCGTCATTTTATCACTGCTTTCTTCCACTGTCTATCGACTTTTTAGTGGACAAAACCCTGCAAAACAGCTGATTTACGAACTAATCATTGTTGTAATAGTGTTTATCAGCACACTCTTAAAATATGGAGAATTTATGACAAAAATCAGCAGCTATTAAATGTTGCGAAAATGTGAACAAGCGAAATTTTAAATTGTATACATTCTATGAAGTCCATAGACAGATAAAAACCACATTGTTATATTAGTATTGTTCAAAACTTCACAAAAAGAAATTAACCAATTAAGGGAGTGAATAGGAAGAATGGACAAAAAAAATATTGTCATAATCGGAGCTGGTTATGCGGGCGTACATGCTGCAAAAAAGCTTGCTAAAAAGTATAAAAAAGATGATTCGGTTTCCATTACACTTATAGATAGACATTCCTATCATACAATGATGACTGAATTACATGAGGTTGCTGCACACAGAGTAGAACCAGATGCTATTCAATTTGATTTACGTCGTTTATTTAATCGTACGAAGGTTAAATTAGTTACAGACAATGTTAAACACGTTGATTATCAAAGTAAATTAGTAACAACAGAACACGGACAATTTTCCTTTGATTATTTAATCTTAGGAATGGGCGGAGAACCAAATGATTTTGGCACACCTGGAGTAAAAGAAAATGGATTTACTCTTTGGTCTTGGGAAGATTCTGTCAGATTAAGAGAACATATTGAGAAGACCGTTCGGAAAGCTGCTAGTGTTCATGAAGAAGCTACAAGAAAAGCAATGCTAACCTTTACTGTCTGTGGTTCTGGGTTCACAGGAATCGAAATGGTTGGAGAACTTATTGAATGGAAAGAAAGATTAGCGAAAGACTATAAACTAGATGCAAAGGATATTACCTTATACGTTGTGGAAGCAGCTCCTACTATATTAAATATGCTTGAACGCAGAGATGCTGATAAAGCTGAAAGCTATATGGTGAAAAAAGGTGTTAAAATCCTGAAAAGCTCTCCAATCGTTGAAGTAAAAGAAGATGCTATCGTTCTAAAATCTGGCGAAGAGCTTCCAACCTACACCCTTATTTGGACAGCAGGTGTTCGTGCTAATTCTGACACAAAAGATTATGGTATGTCTGCTGGAAGAGCAGGACGATTAAAAGTAAATGCTCATATGGAATCAGAAGATTATAAAGATGTCTATGTAGTTGGTGACTTAGCATATTTTGAAGAAGAGCCTGGAAAGCCTACTCCTCAAATTGTAGAAGCTGCTGAACAAACTGCTTTGACAGCTGCAAAGAATATTATTGCAGAAATTAGTGGCGGCGAAAAAGAATCATATAAAGGGAAATACCACGGGGTAATGGTATCAATAGGAGCAAGATACGGCGTTGCGAATTTAAGTGGTATGCATTTAAGTGGCTGGTTTGCAAACTTCATGAAACATATGGTTAATCTATATTATTTCTTTGGCATCGGAAGCGGCTATTATATGTACCAATATGTGATGCATGAGTTTTTCCATACAAAAGATAAACGTAATATTTTCCGTGACTTCTTAACACGCTAT
Organism: Niallia sp.; assembly: GCF_031978665.1. Taxonomy (NCBI): domain Bacteria; kingdom Bacillati; phylum Bacillota; class Bacilli; order Caryophanales; family Bacillaceae; genus Niallia; species Niallia sp. Next base: position 85,606 of record NZ_DALZDK010000010.1, read on the forward strand.
GGCAATGTCCTTTGGAGCTTACCTTTACGAGTATTTGTTGCAGGTTTCTGGATAATTGAAGCATGTGCAAAATTTTGGGGTGAATCTGTATGGAAAGATTCTATCTCTAGCTGGTCTAAGGTTCCAAATCTATTCAAAGGCATTGGAGAAGATTCTTGGCTAACAGCTACTAGTGTAAAAATGCCTTTTGAATGGCTACAAACAGCAACAAGTGGGGCAAGTGAAGCAGCTGCTTCTACTGACTTGGCGACACCAATTTTAAGCAAAATGCCATTCTGGTTTGAATGGATTATGAAAATCATGCTACCGACACCAGAAGTTGCACTATTTATGCAAAAAATGATGATTTTTATTGAATTAGCAATCGGTTTAGCAATTCTAGCTGGTTTATTCACATGGTTAGCAAATGCTGCAAGTGCTGCATTCTTAGTAATGTTCACTTTATGTGCGATGCTTGGATGGGATAAAGTTTGGGCATTACCAGCATCTATCGCCTTGATGAACGGATCTGGTCGTACATTCGGATTAGATTATTGGGTTATTCCTTTCCTTCAAAGAAAATTAGGCGACTGGTGGTACGGAAAAGAACGAGCGATATATAAAGACTATAAATAATTGAAAATATGCTAGAAACATAGAGAATATAGAATTCTCCATGTTTCTAGCAATCCTCCTGAATCAGTAAAGGAGAAAAAAGAAGCTTTTGATTTTATTCAGTGATGCTTTTAAAAGCTAGTCTTTCAAAATTAGTTGGTTGCTTTCCGCATTATTCAACCTGGTCACAGAATAAAGATAAAACTAAAAACCTATTCTTTTTTGTCCTGTACTGATTAATACGAGTCAGTATTTATTTAACCTACAAGCAACTTATTTATAGGAATAATTATATTTGCAAGAATGGAAGTTGAGAAGATGACGAAAAATCAACGCCTTGTATATATAGCACTGCTTGCGTCACAAGCTGTAATAATAAGCTTATTAGAACGAGCAATCCCTTTTCCCTTTGCATTTGCGCCAGGAGCAAAGCTTGGATTAGCAAATATTATTACATGCTTGGCTCTATACACACTTCCTACGAAAGATGCCTTTAAAGTAGTTGCGATTCGCCTTTGCTTAGCAGCACTATTAGGAGGAACGCTTTCTACCTTTATGTATAGTGCAAGCGGGGCAATCTTAAGCTTTATCGGCATGTGGAGCGTAAAGCAACTAGGCACTAAACGAATTAGCTTAATTGGGGTAAGTACCACTGGGGCAATTCTTCATAATATTGGCCAATTGGCCGTTGCAAGCTTTGTTGCACAAACATGGACCGTACTCCTATATCTACCTGTCTTATCCTTTATCGGAATATTATCAGGAATAGCCATAGGAATACTTGCCAACTATTTAATCACACATGTAGAAAAACTACAATATTATAGAGATTTATCTGAAATAAACGAATCTAGTAATGAAAGAGGTTAGACTATGCGTGTACATCAAATGTGGGATACGTATCCTGAATTAAAAAATGACTTGTCTAAAGTACTTCAATTAATTGAAAAGAATATTCGCGTTCGTGACAAAGTAGTAGAAAAAACGATTAAGGATTTAATCTATTCCGGTGGTAAGTTACTGAGACCTGCCTACTCCCTTCTTTGTTCACAAATAGGTCCTTCTAAAGACAAGAATCGTGCCATTGCTGTCGCAGCTGCATTGGAAACATTGCATATGGCGACACTAATCCATGACGACGTTATTGATGAATCACCGACACGGCATAGCATTCCAACCATTCATTCTCGAAACGGGAATAAGTTTGCCATCTACGCAGGTGATTATCTATTCTGCGTTTGTTTTACCATTTTATCCAAACACGCTACTTCTCTATCTCATTTAGAATTTAATGCCCGCAGCATGGAAAAAATTTTAAGCGGAGAATTAGATCAATTGAACGCCCGATACCAATCTACCGTTACAGTTAAAAATTATTTAACAAGAATCTCCGGAAAAACTGCCCAGCTTTTTGCAGTAAGCTGCTATTCCGGTGCGATTGAAAGTGAAGCAAACAGAGCACTCGCTATGAATGCTTGGAATATGGGCCATTATATCGGCATGGCCTTTCAAATAATGGATGATATTCTGGATTATAAAGGAGATAGCTTAACATTAGGCAAACCAGTGATGGCAGATATTAAACAAGGTCATTATAATCTGCCACTCATTTATGCTATTCAAGCAAGTCCTAAAGAGCTGATTCCTATCCTAGATAAAAAAGACGACTTGACTGACGAGGACATGCAACAGATTTCTGAACTTATTGCTAAATATAATGGGGTAGAAAAATCCGAACTTCTCGCTAAAAAATATACAGAAAAAGCCATCAAACAACTTAATAAATTACCTGAAGGAGATTACAAAAATCATCTTTACGCGATTACAAATAGCTTATTGAAGCGGAAAGTTTAGCATCTCCTAAAAAAATCCGAACCTAGAGTCTCATCTGCTCGTACTGGGTTCGGATTTTTACGTTTACATAACCCTTATCTTTTTTGCTTATCCTTAAACTCCCAGAATCCCGGTATACTATCTAGATCATATTGATGGGCAGACTTTATAAGCATAAGTTTTAGCTCTTGAGAAAGATCTGCCATATCATTTGGATTTGTTCTTTTCATTAATTTATTTACCTTTGGCTCAAACATCTCAATTAATTCATTTAATATTTCAGGATCTACTTTTGCCCTTTTCACGATTGTATACATATCTGTCATTTGCCATTTTCCTTTCGTTGATTTGAATGTATTTCCTTCCATTCCTTAAGAAGCTGATCCACTTTTTTATCTAAACGAAGCAGAACAAATAAAGATAAAGTTAGCGGAAAACCAAAGTTACTGATTATTGTCATCCATTGTGTCATGTCTATCAATTCCATCTACCTTCCTCCTTTCTATTCATAAATGAAACAATATGTTTTAAAGCTGTTTTTCGCGTTTTGGAAACATATTGTTGTGATGTACCGATTGCCCGAGCAATTTCTGTATCCGTTAATTTATAAAGATATGCATAGGTAAGAACTACTCGTTGTGATTGTGTCAGGCTAAGAATGGCAGAATATATCGTTTTGTCTGAGATATATTCCTCCATACCAGATCTCATAGCCTCATTCTCCACTATGCTTTCTATTTCAGCATGCTTATCCTGTAGAGTAAGATCCTTCTCTCCTTCTGTTTCCTTTTCAGCCAAAATTAAGGGAAATCTTTTCTGATACAGAGTTAGGCTTTTATTAAAATTAATGGTGCTATACTCCATCGAAGAAGTGATATACGAAGTAAACCGAATCGTAAAGAAATGCTTTTTAAAGGCTTCATCCACCTTTTCTCTATTTTCCTTTGTTGGACATTCTATTGCTTTTTTTAACAGATGAAAATTCACCTTTTTCTTCAAAAAACTCTTTACAATTGGGTTACTTAATAATGATTTATTTTCTTGCAAAAACGTGGTAAAAGCCTCTGATTGTAAAGAACGGCATTCCTTCATATTCAAACCTCCCAAAGGAACATATGTTCTGTTTTTGTTGTAAAAAAAGGGACTAATCTTCATTAGCCGCTTTTCTATCCTATTTGTTATTTTTACCTCCTTCTATATATATAAAGAAAGATTTATCTTAAAAATAACAACCACTTGTCCCAAATACATTTATTCGATTACTGATAACTTAATATCAAAGATAACATTGTATGTATTCTCTTCCAATACGACAAAAGTCCAATTTTTCGCTACTATTGTTGTAAAGGAATGAAAGAATTCCTTTGGTAAAGTTATTGTCCCTAAAATTTCTCCTCGATCCTCAAAGTCTTTTCCCTCCACTAATTGATATTTAAGTAATAAAAGTCTTTTTAATGTTCCCTTTGTCAAAAAGGTAATTTCATAATCATCTGCAATGATCGCTTTTACTCCTGGTTTATTTTTTTCATAATAAGTGAATAGCGTTTCCCAATCCGGCAAACCATTGCCACAGCTTTGAAAGAAAACAAGGTCTTTCCTTTCCAGAGCTTGTAAAATCTCTTCTTCCTTGTATCCTTTACTTTTCACTAGTTCTAGCATGATTGCATAATTTAGCGCTACCCTAACCACAAATACCCTGCTCCCTTCATATTTCATATTGATTTCATAGCAAGAAAAAGATAAATTGGTAGAAAGCCTTTTATTAAACAGCTTTCTTTTTAATTATCTGAATAGTTCAAGTATAATCTATTTTAAAAGGAGTGAGGAGTATGATTAAACAAAATCCGTTTGTTCCATATAGTGTTGCGATGGTTACCCCTTTTGATCATAAGGAAAAGCTCTGGCTAAGTGGCATTTATTCTTTAATAGATTACTATAAAAAGAATCATGTTCCTGCTCTTCTTATCAGTGGTTCCACTGGAGAACAGCATTCGATGTCAATCGAAGAACGACTAATTCTCTATCGCGAAGCAAAGTTGGCGGGACAAGAGGATCTCCTTCTCATTGGAGGAGTTGCTGCTGTGAGAACACCCGATGCCATACGATTGGCAGAGGCTGCCCAACGAGAAAATCTGGATGGAATTATGCTTGGATTTCCTCCTTATTTACGTATGAGCCAAAAAGAAGCAGAGGATTACGTGAAAAAAGTTTGTAATGCTACTGATTTACCAATTATGCTCTATAATAATCCACCACGTACTGGATTTAACCTAGACTTACATACTTTATACGATCTAGTAGAGCGTTATCCTCAAATCCAAGCTCTAAAAGAGGCTGGTAATCCTAAAAATGCTCCTCTCGTCAAAAATAAGCTTGGTCCTTCCTTCTCTGTTTTAACAGGGTTTGATCTACAACTTTTAGAAAATATGCAAAACGGTTATGACGGAATCACTAGTATAATAGGAAATATTTTTCCAAAAGAAATGCAACAAATTGTTCAATTGATAAAAACAAACGAATGGAAACTTGCAGAAGAACAATTCTCTGAATTACTCCCAGCCATACATACCATTTTAGAAATAGGAGCACTGCGGGCTATCAAATATGTTCTAACAGAAAATAATATTGAAGCAGGAATATGTAGAGAGCCATTATCTACTTTGAGTACTCAAGAAAAAGAAACATTAAGGAATGTTGGGAAAAAAGGTGACGCACTATGAGAAAGAACATTCAACTCATACTATTCTTATTTATAACCTTACTGGTTCTAGCCGCTTGTAGTAGCAATCAGAAACAATCATCCCCCCCTAAGGAAGAACCTATTTCCTTAACTGTCTCTGCTGCTGCAAGTATGCAAGATTCATTAGGTACGATCAAAGAGAAATTTGAAGAGGAACATCCAGACATTGTAATAACCTTTAATTTTGGTTCATCAGGAGCATTACAACAACAGATTTCACAAGGAGCACCAGTTGATTTATTTTTCTCAGCAGCGAAGGATAAGCTAGATCTTTTAGTAGCGGATGGATTTATTAAGGACTCAGATCATATGGACTTAGTTAAAAATAATTTAGTACTCATTACCAATAAACAATCCAATACAACGATTAATAGCTTCGCTGATTTAGAAAAATTGGATAAGGAAAAAATTGCTATTGGTATACCTGAATCTGTTCCAGCAGGAAATTATGCAAAAGAGACGCTTCAATCCCTCCATATTTGGGAAGAAGTAGAGAAGAATATTGTTCGCGCAAAGGATGTCCGCCAAGTATTGTCATATGTAGAAACAAACAATGTGGCTGCAGGGATCGTTTATGGGACAGATGCAAAGACATCCGATTCTGTCGAGGTAGTAGCAATTGCGGATGAATCAAGCCATACTCCTATTGTCTATCCAATTGGCATCATCAAGGACAGTAAAAATTATGAGGCAGCAAAAACATTTTATGACTATTTGCAAACACCAACTAGTTTAAAGGTTTTCAAAGAAGATGGATTCATTGTTAACTAAAGAGGAATGGGCTAATTTTTGGTCACCCATTTCTATTTCCTTACAAGTTTCTCTAGTTGCCACTGTCGTTGTCATTGCCAGTGGAACGATTCTTGCTGCCAAGTTAGCCAGAAAAAATTTTAAAGGAAAGACATTGCTTGAAACATGTTTACTTTTGCCAATCGTCCTTCCCCCAACAGTTACAGGCTTCCTATTGCTTGTTTTGTTTGGTAGAAATAGTTTCATTGGCAAAGGAATCGAATGGATTTTTCAGCAGCCTGTCATTTTTACGTGGTGGGCTGCGGTAATCGCTGCATTTGTAGTATCCTTTCCTTTAATGTATCAATCAGCTAAAGCTGGCTTTATCCAAATTGATCCCTCCATTGAAGATGCGGCACGAGTAGATGGTGCGAATGAATGGAAAGTACTAACATCCATTTCCATTCCACTCGCCTCCCATTCTATTCTTTCCGGGAGCATCCTGAGCTTTGCCAGAGGATTAGGAGAATTTGGAGCTACTTTAATGTTTGCGGGTAATATCCCAGGAAAAACGCAGACCTTACCTACCGCGATTTATGTTGCTATTGATACGGGAAATATACGAATGGCATGGATTTGGGTAGTAACCATCACAATTATTTCTTTTGCGATGTTAGCTTTTTGCCAGCCAAAACAACGGTAGTTCCATGTATTTCCTTAAGAGGAAGTGTGAATACTTCTTATAGCAAAGAAGATGTGCTTTCCTATGAAAAATAGGCATATCATTTGGCACATTTCCCCTCTTTGTTTTAATCTAAAATGGACAAGAATCCACCTTTTTGTGGAATGAAGGAGATGATTTTGCATGAAAATTACTTATCATGGTCAATCCGCTATTGAAATTAATACAGCAGGAAAGTCTTTAATTATTGATCCGTTTATTAGCGGAAATCCGTCAGCAGTTTCAAAAATAGAGGAAGTAAAAGTGGATGCTGTCCTATTGACCCATGCTCATATGGATCATATTCTCGATGCCGCACCCATCGCAAAAGCAAATAATGCCCCAGTTGTCTCTAATCCTGAGTTAGCTGCCTATATGTCATGGAAAGGCGTTGAAACAATTGGCATGAATATTGGCGGAACAGTCGATTTAGGATTTGCCAAAGCAAAAATGACACATGCCTTCCATAGTTCAGGGATTATTGATGAAGAAAATAAAAACATCTTATATGGTGGGATGCCAGCTGGATATATTATCGAAGCAGAGGGAAAAGTGCTACACCATGCCGGAGACACTGGACTTTTCGGTGATATGAAAATGATTGGTGATCGAAATAATTTAGACGTTGTTTTTCTACCAATCGGAGACCATTATACAATGGGACCAGAAGATGCACTGCAAGCAGCCGAATGGTATCAAGCAAAACTAATCATTCCGATTCATTACAATACATTCCCTGTTATCGAGCAAGACGCAAAAGCCTTTGTAAACAAGCTGGAAGAACTTGGGCTTAAAGGGAAAGTATTAGAGCTAGGCGAAACCATCGAGTTGTAAGAAAAGCGCCAGCGTCTTGCTCACCGCCGTACAAACTGGAAGGGCATCGACTGAGATATAGGAAACACGAAGAGCGTAAGCGATTCGATGTTGACTTATCGTAGGGAGATGACCTGAAGTTTGCTAGGCGGTAGGCGCTGGTGCTGGTGTTAGACAATCAGAAAAGCGGATGGCACCCGGTTAGGGGCGTGTGGGCTTTCAGAAAACTTATCCATTTTAACAGTAAAAAATATTGCCGACAACCTAAGTTTGTCGGCAATAACTAGTTTCTTCTATTTTAATAAGCAGTCCAGCCACCATCAGCTGTAATAACTGTTCCATTTAAAAAGCTGGAATCATCAGATGCTAAAAACAGGGCAACCTTTGCAATTTCTTCTGCACTGCCAGCTCTTGGATTAATCGCCATACCTAGTTGTTGTTTAGATGCACCATATTGATTGATATTTGTCATCGTAGAACCGATATTTGTAATAACTGCTCCTGGAGCAATCGCATTACATCTAATCCCTTGGTCAGCATACATAAATCCAGTATTTTTCGTAAATCCAACAACCGCATGCTTAGAAGCAGTATAAGCTCCACCCGCACGAGCTCCATATAAACCTCCTGCAGAAGCAATATTTACAATTACTCCACCCTGCTGTTCTAAAAATAATGGCAATACTTTTCTAGTAGAACGCATCACACTAGTCGTATTAATTGCAAATATTCTCTCCCAATTTTTATCTTCAATATCAGCTGCTGGCTCCATATTGTCCATAATCCCAGCATTGTTCACAAGGATATCTACTTTTCCAAAAGTATCAACAGCTGAATCAATTAATTGCTGAATATCCTCTTCTACCGCTACATTTGTTTTGATAGAAAATGCTTTTCCTCCATTTGCTTCAATCTCCTGAACAGTAGCCTCAGCACCTTCTAAATTTAAATCAGAAACAACAACACTTGCACCTTCTTTTGCATAAGTTAAAGCAATTGCTTTACCCATTCCAGATGCTGCACCTGTAATAACCGCAACTTTATCTTGTAACTTCATATAATCTACTCCTCCTACTGAAATCGCTATCAAAAAGCAGTTAAATTATTTAACGTATTCACTACTCTTATAGTATAATTTTATTACAATAAACTATTCAATCAGCAAAAAAACAAGAAATGTCTCTTATTGAACAATAGAGTAGATTTTTGTTTTATTACTCAAATTCTTTGAAGTAGTAGGGAGGCTTATAATGATGAAAACAATCGAAACTAGCTCTGATAGAAGAGTGAAAAAATCAAAAAAAGCATTAAAAAATGCCCTTATCACTTTAATGGATCAAAAGGATTTTAAAGATATTAGCATTACAAACATTGTCGAGCTTGCTGATGTAAATCGAGGAACCTTTTATCGACATTACCAATACAAAGAAGATTTACTAGAGGATTTAACAAATGATGTTCTCTCTGATTTAATTTGGGCATATCGCTTTCCCTATGTTCATCTAGATACCTTTGATGTATCTACATTATCATCTAACTCGATTAAAATATTTGAACATGTTCAAAGGCATGCCCTGTTTTATAAACTTATTTTCTCTTCTGACTTCCTATACGATTATCAGCAGCGTATTTATCAGACCTTAAAAAATATAAATATAGAAGATTTTGAGTATGCACTTATAGATCCAAAAATCAACCGAAATCTCCATATCAGTTATCAAGCAAATGCAATCATCGGTATGATTATGGAGTGGGTGAAGGAAGATTTTTGTTACCCTACTGAGTATATGGCAGAACAATTATTAGCATTTATACACAGTACCCATTCCTCCCCGTCTAAAATAAAGATCTTAAACTAATTTCGTTGCCACTAATGATCCAACAAAGGTTGATATCGTGCAGATAAGTGGGGTATCAGCCAAATTTTTACTTTTTCCAACCAAACCCATTCCCACAATAAACAAAAAAAGCCGCCCTTAAAGGACAGCCCTTACCATTACTTTACTTTACTTTCTTCTTCCCATTGAGCAATTTCTTTCACTCTTGCTTCTACTTGCTCTGGAGTAAGTCCATTATGTTTCACGTAGAAATTTCTAGGATGCGTGCGGCACTCATGGCTACAGCTTCTCATGTACTTCTCTTCATTTTCTTCACTACATAGCATTTTGCGGTTACACTCTGGGTTTGCACAGTTTACATATCTTTCACATGGCTCCCCTGTAAAGAAGTCACGACCTACAATAACATGTTCTTTACGGTTAACTGGCACACTGATTCTTTGATCGAATACATAGCATTGACCATCCCAAAGTTCTCCTTGAACTTCTGGATCTTTACCGTAAGTGACAATTCCACCATCTAATTGGCTTACATCTTCAAAGCCTTCTTTCATTAACCATCCAGAGAATTTCTCACATCTTACCCCACCTGTACAATAGGTAAGGATTTTCTTGCCTTCAAGCATATCTTTATTTTCTTTAATCCATTGTGGTAGCTCTCTAAATGTTTCAATATCTGGCTTAATAGCACCTCTAAAATGACCAAGATCAAATTCATAGTCATTACGAGCGTCAATCACAACTGTATCAGGATCTTGCATTTTCTCATAAAATTCTGTTGGCTTTAAATGTTTACCAGTTAGTTCTAGTGGATTTACGTCATCCTCTAAGCTTAAGTTAACTAATTCTTTCTTATGGCGAACATGCATTTTCTTAAATGCATGACCATCTTCTTCATCAATTTTAAAAATAGTATCACTAAAACGAGGATCTTGTCTCATTGCTTCTATATATTTATCTGTTTGTTCTACCGTACCAGAAACTGTTCCATTGATCCCTTCATGGGAAATAAGAATACGACCTAATAATCCAAGCTCTTTACAAAAAGCTAAATGCTCCTTTGTAAATTCTTCCGGATTTTCAATCGGCACATATTTATAATAAAGTAATACTCGATATTCACTCATTATTTCAACACCCTATTCCTTCTAAAATTATCTATAATAACTATACACCAATTGTGTTAATAGTAAAAATCCATTGCATCTTTGTAAAATCGCAAACAAACAGAAAGAGACTTCACTCATTGAAATCTCCTCCTGCTTATAAATTAAGTTAAAATAATTATAATGTAATACGAGATAAAAAGAAAGATGCAGATTTTACCTAGTATGAAAATTCCATTTGATATTTATCGTTCACATACTAGCACATTAATATACTCTTTAAAAATCAGAAAAATAATCCTTTACCATTAAAATAGGTGCTCTCTAACTGAGCACCTAAAAGCTTTGTATATCCATTATTACTCCTACTCTTCCATTAAAGCCTTGGTTTGGAAATGTAGGGCACAACCATATTTAGATTGTTGAAAAATTTTTTCCAGATAGGATTGTGCTGCTGTTATACTTAACTCTGATTCTACCTGTATATTTGCTTTTATTTTATTAATAATTTCTACATCTGTCCTAACTTTATCATCTTGATAATTTTCAAAAAAAGACCGAACATAGTTTATTTGTCCACAGAAAAATTGGATAGTATATTGATTCATATCTACTGATACTTTACATGGAGACATCCGAATCACTTTTTTGTCCTTCATAGCTGACTGCATTAGCCTTATTTGCTGCGATGACGAATGGTAAATATACAAGGGTAGAAACAGCCAAACAAACAAATCCAAGTAATAGCGCAATATAGTTTCCGCCCGTTCCAAGGAAGGCAATTAGTGGCCCTGGAGTAGTCCATGGTACGGAATAAGCAATTGGCGGTATTAATCCTGATACAATGGCAACATAGCCAATAATAATATTAATGGCAGGAACAAGAATAAACGGCACGATTAAAATGGGATTCAATACTACTGGTAAACCAAAAATAACTGGTTCATTAATGTTAAATAACCCTGGTGCAATCGATAGTTTCCCAATATCTCTGTAATCCTGTCTTTTCGCAACAATAAAGATAGCAATGAGTAATCCAAGGGTCATTCCTGAGCCGCCATAATTCGCAAAAGCATCATTTATCGCCCATGTTACAGGATATGGAGCTCCCCAAGCTGTTCCATGCTCCGCAACAAAGTTAAGATTTTCTAAGTTTGCCTCTGCAAACATTGCTTCACGAATTGCAGCAATCGTATTGGGACCATGAATACCAAATACCCATAGCAAATTAGAAACAATTGCAAGTATGACTAGAGAGACAATATTTGTACCTAAGCTTTTTAATGGTGTTTGAATCGCCGCATAAATAAATCCGTGTAGTCCATCTGGATAAACAGCATTTATCAAAGCGTTTACAATCGCAAACAAAACAGTAATAATAATAATTGGAAATAATACCTTAAAAGATCGAGAAACAGCCGGAGGCACAGAATCAGGCATGTTTATTTGCAACTTTTTTGACTTAGATAATCTACTGAAAAGCTCTCCCACTAATAATCCAACGATTAATGCAACGAATAATCCTTGGGCACCTACCCATTGAGTCGTTAAGAAATTGGTTCCTTCTACATTTGTATAAGGTGGATAAATAATGAAAAATACAGAAAGACCTGTAAGTCCGCTTAATAATTCATCTGCTTTAAGGGAAATTGCCATATTTCTAGCAACGAGAAAGACAATAAACATAGACAAAATATTAACAGATCCATTTAAAACTGGCGAGAAAACTGATTGTAGATCTGCTAAATTAGGAAATAATTTATGCAAAAATAATATTTTAGCAATAAAGCCATCTGGAGCTAAAACGGCAAAGTTTAGTAAGACAATTAATGAACCTGCAAGCGTGATAGGAAAAGATAGAATAAATGCATCACGGATGGCAACTATATGCCTCTGTGAGTTTAATTTTGATGCAACAGGCACTAACGTTTTCTCCGCAAACTTTTCAAAGGCCGCCATAAAACCCATTATAACTCCCCCTATATAATTATCATTATTTCTACAGTAAAAAAATGTTTTGTTTTGAGGCTCCTCTAGGTGCGTATCACATATCCATTAGGCCATTAATTCTAATGCTCTTTCTAATACCGCCTTTCCATTCATTGTTCCATATGCTCTCATATCGATTACTTCCACTGGTACTCTTCCAGCTATAATTTCTTCAACCTGTGGTTTTTGGTAGCGAACCTGTGGTCCTAATAACACAACATCCACTTCATGAGCTACTTTTTGACATTCTGATACTGGCAATGCAAAAATTTCCAGAACCATTCCTTTTTCTTTTGCCGCATCCTTCATTTTGTTTACCAATAAGCTAGTGGACATTCCTGCTGCACATACTAAAAGTAATTTCTTCATTTTTATTCCCTCCCTATTTTTAAAACCAAAAAACAATTATTTTCCTTCCTTATGTTTCCTCGACTTTTTGTTAGCTGTTAAACCCAGATTAATAGATCTTTAAAGGAATAAGTACAATATCCAATTAAGCCACTGCCCTCTTTTATTGCGCTTTGTCATGCTTGAATATAAATGAAGATAAGTAATGCATACTTGAAGACATCTTCTTCTCCTCCCCACCTAAATTGTATACGCTTTCAAATATAAAACAAGAAAAAATAAACACTTAGTATCTTTTTTCTTCAGAAGGAAATTGTTACATTTTAGTCACAACCTGTTTTATAATAAAGTGAAACTTCCATCAGTGGGGTTTTCTTCATCCCTCACTGATGGTTAAACCAATCGAACCTTTATGGACAGTTGATCTGCCACCTATCTTCCTCGAATTCTCATTAGCAAGAGGGGAAAGTCATACTGTCCGTTAAGAGGGGAATATAGGAAAAATACATTTAGAGTAGGAGGAAGAAATTTGTTCACAAATGAAATGATCCAATCCTTTAATGATCTCGAAATGCTACTCTATAACTATGTTACCAAAAATATTGATAAGGTTATTTACATGCGTATTAGAGAATTATCTGATGAAACCCATGTCTCCACATCTAGTATTCTAAGATTTTGCAGAAAACTTAACTGTGATGGATTTTCCGAGTTTAAGATTAAATTAAAATTATATTTAGATAGAAATGATCAAGAAAACTTAAAATCAACGAAATACTACCTTTCTGAGTTTTTAGAACGAACCATGAAAGGCAATTTTGAAACATACATACAAGAAACAGCTGAAATGGTGCTCCAATCGAATAAAGTCATATTTGTAGGAACAGGAAGTTCTGGAATTTTAGCAGAGTATGGAGCAAGGTACTTTTCAAGCTTAGGAAAATTTTCTACTTTTATTAAAGACCCCTTTTATCCAATTAACAGTAAAGAGCTTAAAAACAGTACGGCAATTATATTATCTGTTTCTGGGGAAACGGATCACACGCTACACCTCGCCAATCAATTAAAGTTAGAAGGCTGCAACATCATCAGTATTACCAACAGCAAAAACTGCCAATTAGCAAAAATATCCGATATTAACATTGCCTATTATGTGACAGAGGTATATATTGGAGAGTCGAATATAACTTCTCAATTACCGGTAATGTATATACTGGAGGAAAGCGCTCACACTGTAAAAAGGAACAGTAAAAACCGTACCACTGAACTAGAGGCATAAAATATGAAAAAGGGAAACTCCATCTTTAAGGATTTCCCTTTTTCATATTCTCGAGCCCCCCTCATTAATTATGTTTGTATAGTTGGAGGAGGCTGTTCTATCCAATTATTTTCAATCATTAAATCTGCTCCATCTTTTGCATATTGAGCAATTTCCATCGACAATCTTTCATAATTGAGCAAAAGGTCACTTCTTTGACTAGCACCTCCTGCTAATGCATAATTTCCAACCCCAGAAGCGCTTAATAAACTAATATGAAACATCATTAACTTATCTGAAAATGTACGTACTGTAGAATCAGTAATCCCTATCTCCGAAGAATTCGGACTTTGAATCCCCTCATCCACTAAAGCATCCATAAACAATTTTAAATGCTTTTGGGAAATATCTTTTCCTCTTAACATATATGCCCGTACATCTTTATTAGTAGTAGTCTTTGCAAAGGCTAATGTAATCTTCACCCCCATATTGTTCGTCTGAGAATTCATAAAAAGATGCGAAACTTCCACTGCATTTAAGGGTCTTTTTTTATGAAACAAAGAGAAACCACTCAAATATTTTTTGTTATCTATATAATCAATTTTCTTGGGAATAGAAGTATGAGGTGCTCGAATTAACAATCCCTTTTTTTCTAATATAGCGTTCGTTAAATGATATAGCTTTGAAGTATTATGTAATCCATGATGAAAAAAGGCAATCAAGTCTTCCCTTGTACTCATGGCAAGGAATCCCCCGTAAGCAACTAAGCCAGCTTTCGCCATTTGGTTAATATATGCTAGACAAAAGGTTTCTGTAAATAATGCAGGAGCATTGGTAGTAACATCTGCTTCTGTAAATCCATGGGGAATGGCGAAATCATCTTTTTGAAAAATTTTTATAAAACGCTTTTCTTGTTTTTGGGCAAACTGAAAAGAAAAACGAAGTGCACTTGAAATTTCTCGATCCTTTACATGCTGAAGCATATGCGTTAGAACTTGCTTAGACATACAATTATTCATATACGATGTCCACAGGGAAGCTATTTCTGAGGATGTTAGTTTGATATTTGATTGGGACACGAAGTAAAACCTCCAGAATTCACATTGTGTTTAGTAGTATTGGCATCCTCTTAGGATTTATGCTTATCCATTGAAAAATAGCAAAACATAATGTCAACATATTCATTATAATAAAGGAATACATACAAGACGAAAATACGAACAAGGACTGATGATTAGCTTGAAAAATATAGATATGCTTTTTCTTGATTATGCGAATGATAAAAACCTAACTGAGGCGGAGAAAGAAATCATCCATTTCCTCATTCAGAAGAAATTAGCAGGAGAAACGTTAAGCATTCGAGCAGCTGCTAATGATCTATTTGTGTCTACTGCAACAATTATCCGGCTTTGTAAAAAGCTCGGTTTTAGCGGTTATAGTGAATTTATTTACAATCTAAATTTAAAAGTCACGAAAATGCTTGATCAAGAAGTGGAATACGTGGATAGTATCCATCAGCCACTAATAAATGCGATTTCTTCCTTTAAACAAAATTATAAACAAACAATTGATTCCCTAGATGAAACAAGCATTGAACAGTTTCTTGAACAAATTCGTGAAAATAAAATGATTTACTTTTATGGGGCAGGCTTCTCTACCCTTTTTTCTAGCTATTTTGCCAAAAAGCTAGAGTTATTTGGTTATTATGTTTCCAATACAACAACAAGTGACAGCAGAGCAATTTTTCTCAATAATATACAAAAATACAAGTTACTCATTGCCTTTTCACGCTCCGGTGAAACAGCTAAAGTATTAGAGAAAGTGAAAATTGCAAAGAATAAAGGCGTAAAGACAATTCTTTTTACTGGAAATAATAAAAGCTCAACCGCAAATATTGCTGATATTGTCTTTACCGTCCTCGATCCAACTATCGAGTCTCAACAAGAATTTGAAGTAACCTCCTATGAGTCCAATATGTTTATGCTCATTGATTTACTTTTAATCGTAGCAATTAAAAGAGGTATTATTAAAGAATATTAAAGCCATTTCCTTTTATATACAGTCAAATAGAGGATGCTCTAAAACATCCTCTCTATTTCGTTATTATCTTTCCTTAAAGTCTTGTAACATGTTACAGGATTGAAAGACATAGTACACAATGATTGCAACCCCTTTCAAAATTACCTATTCAATTATATACTTTGGTTATTAAAGAGATATGACAACGCTTACCAACAAAGGGAGGTTTTATAGATGAAAAAGGTCGTAAATGGTCTGCAGCTCTTCGGTAAATCTTTATTTGCACCAATTCTCATTTTACCGATTATCGGTCTATTTATTGCATTTGGTAATGTTTTTGGAAACGGAAATCTTGCTCAATATATACCGTTTTTAGAAAATCCACTTATCCAAAATACGGGGAAATTTATTTCTTCCTCTGCAGTATCCATTTTGCAGAATTTAGCTTTAATCTTTGCAGTCGGCATTCCGATTGGCTTAGCTAAAAAAGATAAAGGATACGCTGCCTTAACCGGGCTAGTAACATTTGTTATCTTCATAAATGCTATGCATCAAATATTAAATCTAACTGGTCGCTTAGTAGCACCAGAGCAAATGCAATTATCTGGTCAAGCAATGGTACTAAATGTTCAAGTGTTGGAAATGGGAGTATTCTCCGGAATTCTTCTAGGTGCTTTAGTTGGTATTTTGCACAATAAGTACTGTGATACAGAATTCAAAGGTGTTATGGCCATTTATTCAGGACATCGCTTCGTTGCTATTTTAGCCATTCCTAGTGCTATGATCTTAGGAGCACTTGCCGCAGAATTTTGGCCATTCGTCCAAGATGGCATTACAACAGTTGCAAGCGGCATTAAAAATTTAGGTGTAGTTGGATTACTTATTTATGGATTCTTAGAAAGAATCCTGATCCCAACTGGTCTGCATCACTTAGTCTATACTCCATTCCTGTACACAGAATTAGGTGGAGTTGCAAATATCGGAAACGAAATTATTTATGGAGCTAGAAATATCTATTTTGCGGAAATGGCAGATTCAAGCATTAAAGTTTTAAGCAGTACGGTTAACTGGGATGCTCGTGGTTTAAGCAAAATGTTTGGACTTATGGGAGCAGCACTAGCAATGTACGTAACTGCAGATAAAAAGAAGAAAACGATCGCCAAAGCGATTCTTCTTCCAGCAGCTTTTACCTCCTTCTTACTAGGAGTTACAGAGCCTTTAGAATTCGCTTTCCTTTTCACCGCACCAATCTTGTTTGTCCTACACGCTGTTCTTTCTGGTGTGGGTATGATGCTCTTAAGTATCTTTAACGTACATGCAATTGGCGCAAATGGATTTATTGATTTCTTGCTATATAATTTACCGCTTGGAACAACCAAGTCAAACTGGCCAATGTTTATCTTAGTAGGATTATTAATGGCAACTATCTATTTCCTTCTTTTCCGCTTCTTAATTCTTAAATTGAATTTAAAAACACCAGGTCGAGAAGATGATACGGTAGCAACCGATACAAATCAATTAGCTAATTCAGAAGCAGCTGCATCTAGTGTTGCAGCAAACAATTCGCCATCTGCTTTAGGAGCGACCATCGTCGATGCATTAGGCGGAAAAGCAAATATTGAAAATGTTGATAATTGCTATACAAGATTACGCTTAATTTTAAAAGACCCAAATGCAGTGGATGAACAAACATTAAAACAAACAGGCTCAAAAGGAATTATTAAATCCGGAAATAACGTTCAAGTCGTTTATGGTTTAAATGTCAAATCTGTTCGAGATCAAGTAGACCAACAATTAGGAGGAATTTAAGATGAAAACATATAAATTAGCAGTTGCAGGCGGAGGAAGCACTTATACACCAGGAATTATTCGTAGCTTAATGGACAGATTAGAAGATCTACCACTTTCTGAAATTCGCTTCTACGATATTGATGGAGAAAGACAATCGAAAGTGGTTGTAGCTGCGAAGGCCGTTATCAAAGAATATACAGATAAAATTAAAGTAATTGATACAACAGATCCGGAAACAGCGTTTGAAGATGTAGACTTTGTATTTGCCCAAATGAGAGTTGGAAAATATGCAATGCGTGAACTCGATGAGAAAATTCCTCTTTCTCATAATGTAGTGGGACAAGAAACATGTGGACCTGGCGGATTAGCGTATGGGCTAAGAACCATCTCTCCAATGATTGAGCTTATCGACTATGTAGAGAAATATGCAAAAGAAACAGCATGGATTGTAAACTACTCAAACCCTGCATCCATTGTGGCAGAAGGTGTTCGTAAACTTCGACCAAAATCAAGAGTCTTAAATATTTGTGATATGCCGGTTGCAACAATGCGTAATATCGCAGCAATCCTCGGTGTAGAAAGAGAAGAATTAGACGTTGACTACTTTGGCTTAAACCACTTTGGCTGGTTTACAAGTATTAAAGTTGATGGTGTAGAAAGATTGCCAGAGATTCGTGAGCATGTATATAAATATGGATTACTAACAGAAGATGTTTCAAAAATTGACTATCGTCATGCAGATTCTTCTTGGATTAAAACCTTTAAGAATATTAAACTAATCATGGATCATTTTCCAGAATATCTGCCGAATCCATATTTACAATACTATCTGTTCCCAGATCATATTGTGGAAACTTCAAATAAGGAATACACTCGTGCGAACGAAGTAATGGATGGCCGTGAAAAAACATTGTTTGAAACAGTAGATAAATATGAAGAGACTGGTATTTTAGAAGATTCCTTTGCAGTCGGTGTACACGGAACATTTATTGTAGATGTAACAGTATCTCTTGCTCAAAATCTAGGAAAAAGATATTTAGTAATGGTAGAAAACAATGGAACAATTCCAAACTTGCCAAATGATGCGATGATTGAAGTGCCTGCGCTTATTACAAGTGATGGTCCTAAACCTGAATTTGTTGGAGACATTCCTTACTTCTACAAAGCAATGATTGACCAACAATTAGCATCAGAGAAAATTTTAGTGGAAGCCATTGTGGAAGGTTCTTATGAAAAAGCATTACAAGCATTCACATTAAATAAAACCTTACCTTCTGCTAAAGTAGCGAAAGCAGTCCTTGATGATTTAATTGAAGCAAATAAAGAATTCTGGCCAACATTAACGAAAGAATATAAAGAAGGCGTATTAGTGTAAGATTTTAATAGTCCACAAGGAGTTGATACTCTTTGTGGATTTTTTGTGTTCTAATAATGCATTGATTTCCGCTAGAGATCTTCTTTTACAAAACAATTCTACCACCAGTAGAATCGTTATTTTTTGCATATTCAACTAACCGTTGATAGGCATGATTTGGCAAGTATGCTAGTATCAAATTAGACAGTGCGCACTGGAAAAGTAAAGGAGATGACAAGTATGGTTGATTCACGAAAAATTGGTGCCTATATATCGAAATTAAGAAAAGAAAAGGATCTTACGCAAGTTGAATTAGCAGATAAATTGAATGTCAGTCACCAAGCAGTATCCAAATGGGAGAGAGGAGAATCACTTCCTGATATTACGACTATTCCCATTATTGCTAATGAATTTGAGGTTACTATTGATCTCTTAATGAATGGAGGGATTAAGCAAACAGAACCTTCCAAGCATCTTGGAAAAATGGTTGAACATTTATCGGCTGACAAAACAGAGGAAGTAGCGGATTTAATTAATTCAGGAGCTGCCGACGTAAAGGAGCTTATTGATATCGCCCCTATTATTAAAACTAGTCAATTAAGTAGAGTATCTGAAAAAATGGATTCCAATGCTTGGGATTTAGACACCATTGTTCATCTAGCTCCTTTTCTTTCAACCGAAGCATTAGATGAAATCGTCATGCAAGCAACAGCAGAGACAAAAGATTGGAAGAGTATACAGCGGATTGCTCCTTTTGTCTCTTCCAGTGCATTATATTCCATTGCAAATCAAGTGATTAGTGAATCAATCGAGCCAATGGAATTGGTCCAGCTTGCACCTTTCTTAGATGAAGAGTATATTGACAGCTTAATACCGAAAGTACAAAATGGACAATTAACTTGGAAGTTCATCACAAGCATGGCTCCTTTTATAAGTGATAAAGCTTTAAATAACCTAGTCTTGCAAGGAATAGATGATAAGCTTAAGGAGGAACATATAATTGGCTTGGCTCCCTTCTTAGAAGAAGAAGCAATTGGTCAATTAGTTTCCATTGCAGCAAGTAAGGGGGAATGGTCCCTCATAAAAAAAATAGCCCCTTTTATAGGCGAGGATACGTTTAATGACCTAGTGAATAAAGCTGTGGATGGAGAAATAGAATTAGAGCAGCTAATCGAACTCGCTCCTTTTTTAGAAGAAGAAGCAATCGATCAATTATTATCCAATATTGAAGCTGATAAAATTTCTCCACAGTCACTAACAAAGCTAGCTCCTTTTATGGGCGGAAGTTCTTTAGGCACCATTATTAAGCAGCTATTAAAGACAAAGTAGGCTCGTAGTTTAACGAAAGCTGTTTTTGGTATTTTCTACTCTGTTTGGTCGTTCATTTCAGGAATGAACGACCGTTTCAGCTTTCATCTTTCCTAAGAAGAATGATCCCTCTTTTTCTCCTTAAAAAGGACGCTCACCATTAATTCTCTAAATATCTATACAAAGTAGACTTACTAATACCTGTCTCTTCTTTAATGTCTTTCAACGTATATTTTTTTGATTGGTACATCTCGATTGCTTTTTTTACATTTTCATCTGCTTTTCTAGGTCTGCCACTTGCTTTCCCATGCTTCCTCGCATATTCCATCCCTTTTTTTGTTCTTTCCCGAATAATCTCATTCTGGAACTCTACTAAATGGTTCAGCATTTTAGACAACGAATATTCTCTCTTTCTTTCCGTATCAATTTCTTCCTTTAGTGTCTGCAAATAAGCACCTTTCCTATCTAGCAATTCTAACAGCTCCATTAGATGCCTACTAGAATCTGCAATAGTAAATAACTGCCCTACGACGATTTTGTCACCTTCGGAAAGATTTTGAAGTAACGCTAATAACTCCGTTCTATCTTTTGCTGAATCATGTTCTTCTATATATACTTGCCCACAAATTGGTTCAAGCATCTTTAATTGCTGGTCGCAGCTAGTATCTGCAATAGTAGGTCGCATATAACCATATTTCATTTTAATTGCCTCCAACATTATCTATCTAATTATTATAGATAGAAATTCACTCCTTGTAAAAACTTTCCCAAAACATATTCCTTTTTGGGAAAATCCATGGTAGACTACTTTGTATCAAACAGAAAGATATTGAGGTGAATCATTTGATTGAAAACATAAAAAGGGATTGGTTTTCAAATATCCGTGGGGATATTTTATCAGGAATGGTCGTTGCCCTTGCATTAATACCAGAGGCAATTGCATTTTCCATTATCGCTGGGGTTGATCCAATGATTGGATTATATGCCTCCTTTACTATGGCTGTAGTTATCTCATTTGCAGGTGGAAGACCTGGTATGATTTCGGCGGCAACAGGAGCAATGGCACTGTTGATGGGGCCATTAGTCAGAGATCACGGATTAGACTATTTATTTGCTGCTACAATCCTTACAGGGCTTATTCAGATTCTTTTCGGCGTATTAAAGATTGCCAAATTAATGAAGTTTATCCCTAGAGCGGTTATGATTGGATTTGTTAATGCTTTAGCCATCTTAATCTTTATGGCTCAAGTGCCACATCTTATTAACGTAACCAATATTACTTATTTATTTGTAATCATCACGTTATTAATTGTGTATATCTTGCCACGATTTATAAAAGTCATTCCAGCACCGCTAATTGCTATTATTATTTTAACTGCTGTTGCTATTTTTGGAAATATTAATGTAGCTATTGTTGGCGATTTGGGAAAAATTACGCAATCCTTGCCATCTTTCTTTATTCCAAATGTACCGTTTTCCTTTGAAACGTTAGCGATTATTTTTCCATATGCGCTAGCTTTATCGATTGTCGGTCTATTAGAATCCTTATTAACAGCTTCTATCGTGGATGACGCGACAGATACAGATAGCAATAAAAACAGAGAAGCAAGAGGACAGGGAATTGCTAATATCGTTACAGGATTCTTTGGCGGAATGGCTGGCTGTGCGATGATTGGTCAGTCAGTTATCAATGTAAAGTCTGGCGGAAGAGGGAGACTTTCCACATTTATTGCAGGTGCTTTTCTTATGTTTTTGATAATGGTATTAGGAAGTCTCGTTGTACAAATTCCAATGCCTGTCCTAGTTGGAATCATGATTATGGTTTGTATCGGTACCTTTGACTGGTCTTCCTTCAAGTATTTAGTTACTGCTCCAAAAGGAGACGCAATCGTTATGCTCGTAACCGTGATAATTGTTGTAGCAACCGATAATTTATCAATAGGAGTTATTGCTGGAGTTATTTTAAGTGCTGTCTTATTCGCTGCAAAGATCTCCCATGTGAAGATGCATAAACAGGAAACGCCACAAGGATACAATTATGAAGTGGAAGGACAACTATTTTTTGCTTCTGTCGATAGCTTTGTTCAAGCATTTGATACAACCATTGAAAATAAACAGATTTCCATTGATTTTACTAAATCCCATGTATGGGATGATTCTGCTGTTGGTGCAATTGATAAAATTGCTTTAAAGCTGAAAGAGAATCAAAATACAGTTACCGTTACTGGCTTAGATTCTGCTAGTAAAAAGATTGTGGATAAACTTGCTGTATTTCAAAAACCACATGCTAAAATATCTGATCACTAAGTCAGAAAAAGGAGCGTAAATAATGTATTCTACTATTCTATTAGCAATTGATGGTTCAAAAAACTCCTTAAGAGCGACAGCAGAAGCAGCAAAATTAGCTTCCCTTCAGGAGAACCCAGTAATTACAGTTGTCCATGTCCTAAATATTTCTCAATCGAAATATGATGTATTACATGCACAAGGAACGGCTGATTTAGAACTTGCTAGGCGTAAAAAATTCGCATCGATAGAAGAATACTTACAATCCAACCACATTGCTTATCAACTAATATTTCTTCATGGAGAGCCTGGGCCTATTATTGTCGAGTATGCTAATCAAAACAGCTTTGACTTACTTGTAATTGGTAGTCGCGGTTTAAATTCCTTGCAAGAAATGGTTTTAGGAAGCGTTAGTCATAAAGTGATCAAAAGGGCAAAATGTCCAGTATTAGTTGTAAAATGAAAAAGAGCTGATCAAAGAGAGTATCCTTTTTGATCAGCTCTCTTTTTTATTTTCTAATCTTAATTAAAATCTCCCTCTCAACAATCAAGATTAGTCTTGATATAAATAAGTTTTTACTCCTGGTATATCTAGCTTGGCTTTAAATACTCCTCCTGATTGAGGGTACTTTTTTAGCTCCTCTTCATCCAAACCTGATCTTGCTGTCGTTATATATAATTCATTTAGTTTTTTTCCTCCAAATGTACAAGAAGTCACATTTGGAACAGGCAAGCGAATTTCACCTAATTTCTCTCCGCTCTCTGGATTCCATCTGGACACCCTACCTCCGCCATAATGAGCAATCCATAGCATTTCTTGGCTATCGATTGTCATACCATCTGGGAATCCTTCCTCCTCGGAAAAATCAATAATCTGTTTTGCTTTTCCTAAATCTCCTGTTTCTATATCATATTCATATCGTGTTACTTTTTGAGAAGGTGTATCAATATGGTATAAATAGTGATTATTACTTGTCCATGCCATTCCATTCGAAATTCTCAATTGATTTATTTTTTTCGTCAACTTCCCATCTTTATCAAGACAATAAAGTGCCGCATCTTTTGTCTTGCCATCTCTACACATTGTTCCTGCCCATAAACGGCCAGAAGCATCACACTTCCCATCATTAAAACGATTATGCTCTATATTCTGCTCTGGATCAGCAATAAACTCTAGCTGCCCCGTTTCTATATTTAAGAAATGAAAGCCATTATCTAATGTAACGATAAATTCTGTATCTTTTGTTTTACAAGGGATAATAGCCGAAATTTCTCGGTCTAGTTGTATCTTTTTGTGCTTACCAGAGATTTGGTTATACATATGTACTTTTTTCCCTTCAATATCTACCCAATATAAAATATTGTTTCGAAAATCCCAGCATGGCCCTTCTCCAAGCACTGCTTTTGCATCAAGCACTAATTCTAGATCTTCTAGCATATGGTTCCCCCTCCAACTATGTATAAATTTATCTCCTTGTTATATACCTTTTCTACATAGAAAAGAAACCATCTCCACAAAAATTGTCCAAAAATTTTAAAAATAAGACGTTTCAATCTACAAATTTTAGGAAATTATCGATAATAAGATTAGCTCCTTTCATCATGTAGCTCTGATATGGGTTCTGTTCTCACTAAACATTTCACCCAAATTAACCTACAAATGTACGAGGAAGGAGCTAATTTTCTTAATAATTACTTGCTTTTCCCAGCAGGCTTTCTATTTTACGGAATAAGCCTATCACAATCTCTAGGAAAAGCACTTGCTTCTCGAATATTACCTAAGTTTAGAAGCTTCATAAGGATTCGTTCTAAGCCAATCGCAAACCCTCCATGCGGCGGAATCCCATATGCAAATGAATCGATATATGCCTTAAATTCATTCGGATTTAGTCCCTTTTCTCTAAAAGAAGCAATTAGCTCTGTTTGATGATGAATTCTTTGTCCGCCTGAAGTAATTTCACTCCCTTTATATAATAGGTCAAAGGAATCTGTAAGCTCGGGATTCTCTTTATTTGGCATCGTATACATCGGTCTTGTCGCTCTCGGATAGTTAGTTATAAAAACAAAATCACTTCCGTACTTCTCCTTTACATAGCTTCCGATGCATTTTTCCCCTTCTGTATTTAAGTCGCCTTCTGGCGATTCCTTTTGATATATCTCCTTTAATAACTGCTGTGCCTCTGCTAATGTCATTTTGGGAATATCGTTAATCACTGGTACTTCGACCTGAAGTACGTCTAATTGTTTCTGACAATGCTTCTTTATATAATGATAAGTATATTGAAGAACCTGCTTCTCCATCTCCATTACTTCGTCCACATTTTCAATAAATCCGATTTCTACATCTAGCGAAATATATTCATTTAGATGTCTTGATGAATTATGCTCTTCTGCTCGATATACGGGAGCAATTTCAAACACTCGCTCAAAGCCTGCTCCGACCATCATTTGTTTATAGAATTGAGGTGATTGCGCTAAATAGGCATTTTTATCAAAATAGTTAAAAGTAAAAACATTTGCTCCGCCCTCTGCTCCTTGGGAAACGATTTTCGGAGTGAAAATTTGAGTGAAACCTTCTTTTATTAAAAACTCTGTAAAACCTTTTACAAACATAGATTGAATCGAAAAAATTGCGTTTATTTGTTCATGCCGTAAAGATAATACGCGATTATTTAATAAATGATCTAGGCCTACATTCAGTTTTTTCTTATTAATTTCAAATGGCAAAGGGTCAGCTTCTGCTAGTACCAGCACTTCGTTTACTTGAAGTTCTACTCCATTTGCTGTTTTATCTGTTTTAACAAAGGTTCCAGTAACTTGAACGATGCTTTCTGTCTCGATCTTCACCTGATTCTGCTCTTGCTCTAATACGCACTGAATCAACCCAGTGCGGTCTCTTAATAACAAGAATCCAACCTTTCCTAGCTGGCGAATTTTCTTCACCCAGCCCTTTAAAACAATCTCTTCCCCAATAAATTGTTCGCACTCAGAGATGAGTACCCTTTTTGAAGATTCCATATCGTTATTCCTCCTACGTTTAGTAAATTCTTTCGATTCATATCGTTATCATCATCATCGTCCATGGTACTCACCTCCTTATAAGAAAAGCTCTTAAGTGCCCAGAGCTAGACACCAAATTAACTTCAAAAAACTTATACTTTCTTAACAGTAAAATTCATCCCAAAAAACAACAAAAATCCGCCCCTATAAAAGGGACGGATTATCCGCGGTACCACCCAAATTGTTCCATACAGAAACCACTTGTATCATAACGGTGATAGCCGGTTACCTCTACTAAAAAACGTTCAAAGTAACACTCACAGATGTCTTCTCCTAAGGCTTTTGCACAATCTTTTCAGCTACCGACTGCTCTCTTTCGAAAAAACTTCTTAGGATACTCCTTCTGATCAACATGTTCGCTCGATTAAATTATGTTTTATTATATCCCTCTCTTCTTCCAATTTCAACCACAAAAAAAAGAAAATATAAATATTTCTGAATACGACTTTCCTTAGGATGCATAAAGTTTATTAATACAACGTTTTTTTGAGGTGATTTTATTGAATACATTTCTTCATTCTGTTGAACAGGAACAACAAAAACGTATCCAAGAGCTAGTCGAACTACAGCGGTCAGACGGTTCTTTTCATTTCCGCTTTCAAGGAAGCATAATGACCGATGCTTTTTATATCATTACGATTCGAGCGTTAAACATTCAAACAGAGGAAGAACATATCCGTCTTTTAGTAAAAACATTGCGGGGCACCCAGCATAAAGAAGGGTACTGGAAGGCATATAGGGATGAACCTGCTGGACATCTATCTGCAACCATTATTGCTTATACTGCTCTTTTATATTCTGGTCTTTATTCGAAGGAAGATAAACAAATGAAAAAAGCGAAGGCATTTATTTTAAAAAACGGCGGACTAGCGAAGGCTCATTTTATGATAAAGTGGATGCTTTCGGTGAATGGTCTTTACCCTTGGTCCCATATGATATACATTCCGATGACATTTTTACTTTTGCCAACCTTTCAGCCCATTAATTTCTATCAGTTTAGCTCCTATGCTCGCATTCACTTTATTCCAATGTTAATAGCGGCTAATAAAAAATTCACTATCCAAACAAAAACCAAGCCACAGCTAGATGACCTATTTACAAGAGATATAGCCCTTTATCCATCCTATGCCCACCTAGAAGACGACCGATCTCCCCTTACATTCTTATGGAAAGAAATGAAACGCATAGGAAAGCTTCCAGCCTATCTCCATCACTTAGGCTTTCAATATGGAGAAAAATATATGTTGGATCGATTAGAAGAGGATGGGACTCTCTACAGTTATGCGAGCGCTACTTTCTTTATGATTTATGCGCTGCTTGCTCTCGGCTATAAAAAGAATTCACCTATTATTCAAAAGGCAGTTTCTGGTCTCACATCCCTTATCGATAAAACGGGCGAACGAAGTCACTTAGAGAATTCTACTAGCACTGTTTGGGATACAGGTTTAATTAGCTATACATTACAGCAAGCAGGTATGTCTACAGATTCTATTACGATAAATAAAGCAACGAATTATTTGCTAGCAAAACAACATACAAAAAAAGGTGATTGGCAGATTCATAACCAAAATACGGAACCAGGAGGATGGGGTTTTTCTGACATTAACACGAATAATCCAGATAATGATGATACGTCTGCCGTTTTGCGTGCCTTAACCGTCACAGCCGCAACGAATCAAACTGTTCATCACGCTTGGCAAAAGGGCACCACCTATTTATTATCGATGCAAAATAAAGATGGAGGGTGGGGGGCATTTGAAAAAAATACCGATTGGGAAATCCTCAAATTGGTACCAATTGACAATGCAAAGGATGCAGCAGTGGATCCCTCTACTGCTGATTTAACCGGAAGAGTACTAGAATACCTGGGAAACTTTGCCCAACTAAACTACAAACATACTCATGTAAAGCAAGCTATCCGCTTTCTAATCGATAATCAAGAAAAAGATGGTTCTTGGTATGGCAGATGGGGTGTTTGTTATATTTACGGTACATGGGCAGCGATTACGGGGTTAACAGCCGTTGGTATCAAAGTAAATCACCCAGCGATCAAGAAAGCAATTGCTTG
Source organism: Niallia sp. (assembly GCF_031978665.1). NCBI lineage: Bacteria > Bacillati > Bacillota > Bacilli > Caryophanales > Bacillaceae > Niallia > Niallia sp. Next base: position 113,461 of record NZ_DALZDK010000010.1, read on the forward strand.
GCTGAAGAAGATCCAACAATCAAATGGTGGTTGGGGGGAGTCTTGCAGGAGCTGTGAAAAATTAACCTATGTTTCTCTACCATTTAGCACGGAATCCCAAACTGCTTGGGCTGTTGATGCCTTAATTGCGGCTGGAGAAGGGGAAAGCAAAGAAGTAAAAAGGGGAATCAGTTTTTTATTAACAGAAAAACAAGACACACATGCAATCACCTATCCAACAGGCATTGGTTTACCAAAACAGTTCTATATTTACTATCATAGCTATAATAAAATTTTCCCTTTATTGGCTCTTTCCCATTATCTAAACGATAATAAAAACAAAGAGGCAAAATCTTAACTACACTATCTATTGTTTTTCCGAAGCAGCTTCCCTACCAAACCGCTTCGGAAAAACAGCCTTTTTACTTTGTACGAATATTTTCGCTATGATTTCTTCTCAATAGAAGGAAGAACAACACTAATCCGATAGTAACGGCGATATGTCCTAGTCCTGCAATTCCAGAAATAGCAGAATCTAAACCACTTGATAAATCAAACTCTAGTACTTGCAAGGTCCCTCTAATAATCATTAACGTAATCGTTGATAGAACACCAATATTATAAAAATAAAAGAATACATCAAAATTTTTAAGTGTATGTATTTTCATCGTATAACAGAATAAATAGACGATGAGCATTATCATCATTCCTAAGGCAAATGAGTGCGTATGAACAACGGAGAGCTGGGTTTCCCCTGCAAAATCTCTCATTTTCGTAAACTCTCTATAATAAACACCACTAACTAACCCTAAAATAGCATAAAAGAAGGCTATATTTAATACTTTCTTCATCTCTCTACTCCCTTTCAAGCCTAATAATCACTACCTACCATTCTAACAAAATCCTAATCTCGATACTATGACAGTTTTGTGGCTAAATACTCCTATTTATAGCGCATTTCTCCTTAGGAAAAATAGGCATATATCTCTTGTTTTTCCCATTTAAAAGTGCTATCCTATACAAAACATTCCAATTCATAGAAATCGATGAAGAGAAAAAGTACGTTTTTTTTGTTCCTTTTTAGCGAGCTGGGTATGGTGAAAGCCAGTAAGGAAACGGGAAGCCGAAAAATCATCTCTGAGATGCAAGGCTGAACATTTAGTAAGTCTTGACGGATTTCCACCGTTAAAAGGAACACGTATGATAGTACGTTGACTAAGCGCTGTTTGCTTTTTGCCAAACAGAATTTGGGTGGTAACGCGGGTTATGAATAATACACTCGTCCCTTTTCAATAGGGACGGGTGTTTTTTATTTCCTAAAAATATCTTTCTATACTGGAATGTTTATTTAATAAATGGAGGGATATAGATGGAAAAACAAAAAGAAACAGACAGGGCTCGTGAAAAAAGAATACTCGCTTTCTGGGAAAAAGAACAAATTTTTCAAAAATCAATCGAACAGCGCAAAAACAATGACACCTTCGTATTTTACGAAGGACCACCAACAGCTAATGGCCTTCCACATGTCGGCCATGCGCTTGGCAGAACCATCAAAGATATCATCGCCCGATTTCAAACAATGAACGGGAAACAAGTCGTTCGCAAAGCAGGCTGGGATACGCACGGACTCCCTGTTGAATTAGGGGTCGAAAAAGCACTCGGGATTTCAGGAAAGCAAGAAATCGAGAAGTACGGAGTTATCCCTTTTATCGAACAATGTAAAGAAAGTGTGTTCTCCTATGAAAAACAATGGCGAACTTTTACGAAAGAATTAGGGTATTGGGTTGATATGGATCATCCCTATATGACCATGAGCAATGAATATATCGAATCGGTTTGGAATATCCTTGGCACCATTCACGAAAAAGGCTGGCTGTATAAAGGGCATCGGGTCTCTCCATACTGTCCTAGTTGCCAAACCTCTTTAAGCTCCCATGAGGTGGCCCAAGGCTATAAAGATGTAAAGGATTTGAGTGCAACGGTAAAGTTTCAGCTCGCTACAAAAGAAAATGAGTATATACTTGGCTGGACAACGACCCCGTGGACACTGCCAGCAAATGTCGCCTTAGCAGTGCATAAAGATTTAGACTATGTAAAGGTAAAAGTAGGGGAAGAAATATTCATCGTTGCTAAAGATAGATTGGAGCAAGTGGTCGGCACAGAAGGGAAAGTACTTGAAACATTGAAAGGCTCATCCTTACTCGGGCTTTCCTATAAAGCACCATTTTCATACGTACAAGTGGAGAAAGGTCACACCATTCATCATGGCGATTTCGTCACAAACGATAGCGGAACAGGAATTGTCCATATCGCTCCAGCATACGGAGAAGATGACTATCGTCTTGTGCAAACAAATAATCTTTCTTTTGTTCATGTTGTCGATGAAAGGGGAAGATACAAGGAAAGCATTACCCCATTAGCCGGCACCTTTGTAAAAGATGGGAAGGTTGATGTGGAGATAATCAAACTGCTTCATCAAAAAGGGCTGTTGTTTCATAAAGAGAAATATGAACATGCTTATCCACATTGCTGGCGCTGTGACACACCCCTTTTGTACTATGCTACAGAAAGCTGGTTTATTAAAACAACTGCTGCAAAAGAATTGCTAGTTGCGAAAAATCAAGAAGTAAATTGGTATCCTGAGCATATAAAGAATGGGCGCTTCGGAAACTTCCTCGATGGTTTAGTCGATTGGAATATTAGCCGAAATCGATACTGGGGAACTCCTTTAAACGTTTGGCAATGTACTTCCTGTCAAAAGGAAGTTGCTCCAAAAAGCATTGCACAAGTAAAACAATATGCTAAAGTTCCCTTTAATGAATTAGAATTGCATAAACCATATGTAGATGACCTTGTCTTTACATGTCCATCCTGCAGCGGAGATATGTACCGGACACCAGAGGTTATTGATGTATGGTTCGATAGTGGATCCATGCCATTTGCCCAATATCATACTCCATTTGAAAATGGCGATTTATTTCAACAACAGTTCCCGGCAGATGTCGTAGTAGAAGGAATTGATCAAACAAGAGGATGGTTTTATTCCTTATTAGCAGTATCTGTCCTTTATACAGGGGAAGTGCCATATAAAAATGTCGTTGCTACAGGGCATGTACTAGATGAGCACGGACAAAAAATGTCTAAAAGCAAGGGCAATGCGTTAAATCCTGTTGAGCTTATCCAAACATATGGTGCAGATGCCTTGAGATGGGCCCTAGTTGCAGATAGTGCTCCATGGAATCAAAAAAGATTCTCAGAAAAAAATGTCCAAGAAGCAAAATCAAAAATGATTGATACATTCCTAAGCTTATTTCATTTCTACTCTCTATACGCTGAGATTGATCACTTTGACCCGGAATTGCCAAAGGTCAAAAGCATTCCTATCATGGATCGATGGATTCTCTCTCGATTAGCAACAACGACAAAAGTGGTAAAAACCGAAATGGAACACTATCAGCTGACAAACGCAGCCAGAAAAATGGGTGAATTAATGGATGATGTAAGCAATTGGTATATTCGCAGAAATCGTGAAAGATTTTGGATAGACGGAATGTCAGATGACAAGGTGTCTGCATTTCAAACCCTATATACTGTATTAATTCACTTATCACAATTGCTTGCTCCTTTTATTCCTTTCACTTCTGAAAGCATTCATCTTGCCTTAACAGGGAAAAGTGTTCATTTAACTAACTTCCCTTCTACTATTTCGGGATGGAGAGAAAGGCAATTAGAGAAGCAAATGGAAAAGGTCAAAGAGGTAGTGGAGCTAGGAAGAAGCCTTCGCCATCGGTATCAAATCAAAACAAAACAACCATTAGCAACTTTACTGATTGTTTCGGCAAACAATACGGAGAACATAGAGCTTTTACAGTTTGAATCAATTATCAAGGATGAGCTGAATGTAAAAGGGATTAACTGGTTAGATTCTGCAGATGAGTATGTTCACTATTCTTTAAAGCTTGATTTTAAAAAAGCCGGACCGAAGCTAGGAAGAAATGTAAAAAGTGTAAACGATAAATTGCAAAACGCTACAGAAGAACAGATAAATTTCTTTATAAATAAAGGATATTTATCTGTTCAACTAGAAAATAAAGAGAGCATTACCTTAACAGGAGAAGAAATAGTACTCCATAAAAAGACGAATTTACCTGGTTATCACGAGGCTACTACTAAACACTTTACCGTGATGCTTGATACTACGATTTCAGAAACATTAAAAAAAGAGGGTAATATCAGGGAACTCATTCGGTCTATCCAGGATTTGCGAAAAGAGAAGAATCTGCCTATCGATAAAAAAATTGATTTATACATCGATGGTTCTAAAGCTTTTCAAAAAACACTTGTGGAATATGATACCCTTATCCATAAAGGGGTAATTCTCCATAAGTTTTACTTTGAAAGAACAGAGAATATGAAAGAAATTCAAATAGACGGCGAAAGTGTATACATTGGTTTGAAATAACGATATCAAGGCTGTCTCGAAACTGGTTGAAAACCTATTTGAGACACCTTTTTTCTTTTAGCAGTTTTTTTTAAAAGAAATTAGCTATTAGCTGTTCTATTTTTTCCATATTAGATTATACTATTGGGCAGGGGTGAAAAAAATGTACAAACTATTATCGCATAATGACCTAGATGGAGTCGGCTGCGGCATTATCGCAAAACTTGCATTCGGAGAAGACGTAGAGATTCGATATAATTCCGTTTCTTTTCTGAACCAAGAAGTAGAAAAGTTCTTAGATCAAAAAATAGAAGATACCTTTCTCTTTATTACTGATCTGTCTGTCAATGAAGAAAATACGATTCGACTAGATGACTATTATAAAAAAGGTGGAAAAGTTCAACTTATTGACCATCATAAAACAGCTCTTCATTTAAATGATTTTGAATGGGGATTTGTTTCTGTCCAAGATGAGGATGGAACGTTGACTAGTGCCACTTCTTTATTATATGAATACCTTCTCCAAAATAAATACATGAATCCCTCACCAGCAGTTGCAGAATTTGTTGAGTTAGTAAGACAATATGACACTTGGGATTGGGAAAAAAACAATAATCTAGCAGCACAACGTTTAAATGCACTTTTTTATCTTATTTCTTTTGATGAATTTGTTGAAAAAATGGTTACCCGTTTGCAGGCAAATGAGCATTTCTTTTTCGATGAGCTAGAGACACAAATACTAGACATGGAAGAAAAGAAAATTGATCGATACATTCGCCGCAAACGACGTGAGCTCGTTCAAAAAGAGATTGATGGTTTATACGCTGGGGTTGTTTATGCTGAACAATACCATTCTGAACTAGGGAATGAGCTTGGAAAGGAATATCCTCATTTAGATTACATAGCAATTGTTAATATTGGCGGAAAAAAACTTGGTTTCCGTACCATTCATGATCATGTAGATGTATCAAAAGTGGCAGGCACATATGGCGGTGGTGGTCATGTAAAGGCGTCTGGCTGTAACTTAACCGATAAAGCATACCAAAATTACTGCTTAGAAACTTTCACATTAGAGCCTTTAAGAGAAGATCCGAAAAAGAACGAATACAATAAAAAGGATTCTCCACTTGGAACTCTATTTGAAAACAAACAGGATGAGGTGTTCTTCCTTTATCAGGTGAGTAAAAACCAGTGGGCCATCAACCAGAAGAGAACAAAGCTCCAACAAACATTCTCTACCTTCTTGCAAGGAGAAATCTTCCTACGTAGAAACTATGGAGTATGGCTTGCAAGAGATGATAAATATATTCGTTACGTAATGGACTTTGTAAAGCAAAAATAATAGGTCAAAAAACCAGTGGGGGGAATAAAATGTACCCTATAGAGTAGACACTAAAAAAAAGTCTACCTGTAGGGTAC
>NZ_DALZDK010000011.1:0-12873 GCF_031978665.1 Niallia sp.
ATTGTTCGTCTTTACAGATTGGCTATTTAGTTTTGTCACAACCTCATCTTTTTTCATATATAGCCTGTATTCTATCCCTTTTTTAATACTGATTGAAATATCTCAAGTTAGATTTAACCAGATAATATATACCAACAAAGGAAATCTTGAATCCGCTTTATTCTTAAAGCAAGCTTTCTTCTAAAACCTTCATTTTATAAAAATATGCTTGTTTATTCATTAAATCCTTATAAGAACCCCACTCGATAATTTCACCATGGTCCATTACAATAATTTGATCCATATGCTCTAATCCATGTAAGCGGTGGCTAACTAAAATGAGTGTATCCTGTTCCGTGCGCGCCAAAATTTCCTGATAAATCATTTGTTCTGTCTGTGCATCAAGCGATGAGGTTGGCTCATCTAATACCCATAAATGCCCTTTTTTCAAAAATGCTCTGGCAATGGCCAAACGTTGTTTTTCTCCGCCTGAAAGATTTTCTCCCTTTTCTAACACGCGATGATCTAGTGAAAAATGTTCTAACTTTACCCTTTTTAATGCAGCTTCCATTTGAGCATCAGTAAGCTGTGATTCAGCTAATTGAAGATTTTCACGAATCGTGCCGTAAAAGTAATAATTTTCCTGCAAGACAACTTTCGTTTGCTCCCAAATCGCCTCGCTAGATACAGTCGCTGTGTCAAAATCTCCCCAATAAATCTCTCCAGCATCCGCTTGCTGTAGCTTTAAGAGAAGCTGAAGCAAAGTGGATTTTCCGGAGCCACTAGCCCCAACAATCGCCGTCTTTGATCCAGCTGGTATCATAAATGATACGTTTGGAATCGTTCTCCGCCAATCTCCCCTGTAAGTGAATTGAATATCTTTAAACGCTAATGATGGTGCGAGGCTAGGTAATTCATTAATAAGAGGCTCCCTCTTCTCTTCTATGATACTCGGGTCTTCTACTACCTCATATAAACGTGTTGATGCATCTCTGCTTTCTTGCATATAAATAGGAAAAACCGCCATCGGTGCAGCAGGCTCGAAGACAGTGAGAGAAATCATAACAAGCATCGCCAAGAATATCCCTTCTAACGTCCCATTTGCAACCAAATAAGCTCCAGCTCCTAAGACGAGCCAACTTGTCATAAAAGTCATAAAACCATTAAAAGATTGACTAGATACTTTATTTACATTTTCTCCTTTTTGTTGGTTGATATAGGATTCAGAGTGAATTAGCAGCTGTACTTGTTTAGCTGGTAATTGATGAAATAGCTTTAATTCACGAAATCCATACAGCACCTCTGTAATCTGTGTGGATAAATCACCACGCTCCTGCCTAACTCTCCCTTTAATCTTAACTTGTTTGAAGGAAAATAGTGCTGGAATAATAATCGTCGTTAAGAAAAAACCAAGTAAAAGAATCAAAGCAATTACAATGGAATAAAAGCTCGTAAATAAGATAGTACTAACAAAAACAAGTAAGAGAACAAGTGGTGGATAAAACACCCTTAAAAAGAAATTTTGCAGACTTTCTACGTCCCCCACAACACGGGCTAGTAAATCCCCACTTCTATATTTATGATAAATTTGCGGAATAAGCGGTGTTAATTTTTCAAAGAAAGCTACTCGTAAATTACTTAAAATCGTAAATGTTGCTCGGTGAGAATAAAGTCGCTCTCCATATTTCGCTCCAGCCTTAACAAGACCGAGTAACTTAACTGTCGAAGTCAATATTATTAATGTATAAAAAGGAGGAATTAATGCAGACTTAGATATGAGATAACCGCTCGCAGCAAATAAACCTACGCTGCTAATTCCAGCAATAAACCCGCAAATGACAGCAATGCTAATATCTTTTTTCTCTATAAACATCATTTTCATTATTTTCTGCAATGAACTCATTTATGTCCCCTCCCTTTTTGAATCATTACTAATTCTCTATAAGCAGGTAGCCTTTCTACCAATGATTCATGTGTACCAACAGCTTGTAACTTGCCATTTTCTAAGTAAAGAATTTGATCCGCATTTTTAATCGTATGCAAGCGATGTGCTACAATAATAACAGTTGCTGTCTCGTTTAATTTTTCAATCGATTGCTGCAATATGTTTTCAGTAGCTAAATCAAGCCCTCTTGTTGGCTCATCCAACAATACGATATTAGGCTTTTTAAGAAAAGCCCGTGCAATGGATATCCTTTGCTTTTCTCCACTAGAAAGCCCTCTTCCAGCTTCGCCAATTCTGGTATCAAAGCCATTTTCTAATGATTTAATCAATGGGACGATTCCTGCTAATTGGGCCGCCTCCCTGATTGCTTCCTCTCCAACTTCTTTCCTTGTTCCCATCGCAATATTTTCCCTTATCGTTCCAGAAAAAATATAGGGATTTTGCGATATATAAGAGATCTGCCGCAGCCAAGAGGATTCTGTGTATTGAATGAGTTCTTCTTGATTGATGTAAAGTGAACCCTTTTTAGGAGTAAGCATCCCTGCTATCACATGTAGTAAAGTTGTCTTTCCTGCTCCACTAGCACCGACAATGGCAATTTTTTGTTTAGGTAAAAAGGTTGCTGTCACAGATTGCAATCGAAAATTAGTATTTGTGTATGTAAAGCTCACTTGGTCAAGCTGAATGGTTGGTGGAACTTTCAACTCTGGTAAGGTTTGTTTCCCCCATAAAGTAGGTTCATCCTCTTCGTCAAACACTTCTAATACTTTTTTAGCTGCACCCATGCTACTTCTACCATTATGAAACGTGACCCCCAGCTCTTTTAATGACGCATAAAATTCAGGAACCAATATTAAAATCAGAAATCCAGTAAAAAAAGAGATACTTTTATATATAATTAATTGAATAGCAAGTTCTAAAGCTACAATGCCAATGCTTAGCATCGATATAAGTTCAAGCGCAAAAGATTGTGTAAAGGCAATTTTCAATATTTCAAGCGTAGTATCGCGAAAGCTTAAACTACTTTTTTCTAATTCTTCTTTTTGCCGATTTGTTTGCATAAATAGCTTTGACGTTACTAACCCCTGTAAAGCTTCTAAAAATTTTCCAGAAAATGAAGCTAATTTCTCCAACTTTTCCTCCGATTTTTTTTGTGTTTTGATCCCAATCACGATCATATAGATAGGAATAAATGGAGCAGAAACCGTTAGAATAATACCTGAATTCATATGCTGTGTGAAAATTACGATGAGCATTAAAATCGGCACAAAGGTACTCTGCATAACCTGAGGGATAAACTGACTATAAAAACTATCCATTTCATCCACACCATCAAGTAGCATACTTACCTTTTTCCCCGTCTGACCTTTTTCAGCTAATAATATAGAATTGGAAAAATACTTATTTAACAAATTCTTACGAGTTTCATACTTTACATCGCTCGCTATTGAAACACCAATCCGTTTACTAATATAATCCGTACAAGATCTTACAAATAGAATGAAGAGTAAAGTTATCAGCCATGGTATAATTGCTGAAAACGTTTGGTTTTTCAGAAAAACACCATCGACAATGCTTGTCATTGCATAGGCCTGTGCAACAATAGCAAGGCCAAGCATGAAGGTTAATCCTAATAAAAAATAAATCTTTTGCTTATGCACCCAAACCGTTTTCTTTACATTTTGCATGAACGATTCCGCCCTCTAATATCAAATTTAGCATATTCATCATTTTTTTCCTTTTGCATAATCTGCATCAAATAAAAATAGGCGCATCAATAAAATGAGGGAAGGAATCAATAATAAGAGTCCCCCTATAAAAGCAATGATAAGCGCCATTGCCATGGATGGGTTTGTAACACTGTCTTCCATATTGATATATGGGTAAAGCAAATAAGGATACTTCGCCATTCCATATCCGAAAAAGGCAAAAAGGAATTGCAGCATGATCGCAATAAAGGCAATGCCATAATTTCGACCAATATATAATAGACTAATGCCAATTAAGAAAAAGCCCATTGATAAGCCAAATATCCACCATAAATCCACCATCTTTTCGTAATTAACCCGATTTCTCTGGCTTAAAGCAATCATCGTTGTCAATGCCATAATAATGGTTGGCGTTGCCCAGAATAATGCCCATTTTCGCACTAACTGAAGTGCTGCCATATCTTTTGCTCTGGATGCATAATAGGTGATAAAGCTTGCACTAATAAATAAAACAGAAACGATGGCTAACGCAACAATACTCCATGCTAAAGGACTAGTAAATAACTCTACATACTTTAAAGAAACATGACCATTTTGTTCCGAAATGAAGCCACCTTCTGAAAGCGTTAAAGCTACCGACAACGAGGCAGGAATGAATAACCCTGTGGCTCCATATAGAAACATATAAACATTGTTTTGTTTGGAGCCATAATTTTCAAAAGCGTAAAAGGAACCTCGAATTGCTAACAATATAATCGCAAAGCTTGCAGGCACAAGTAACGCTGAACCATAATAATAGGCCGAAGACGGAAAAAAGCCGACGATTCCCACAAAAAAGAAAACTAAAAAAACATTCGTTACTTCCCAAACAGGTGATAAATAGCGCGAAATAATCTGATTAATGATGTGGTCCTGCTTCGTAAGCTTGGCATAATAAGCAAAAAATCCTGCTCCAAAATCAATCGATGCAACAATTAGATAACCGTACAAAAACAACCATAGTACCGTAATCCCTATGACTTCATAACTCATTTTTCCATCCCCTCTTTCCATTCAGGGTAATGCTTCTCTAACTCAAGTTCTGCTGGATTATCTTTAAATAATTTTCGTAACGTTATCGTAAATAATGTACCTAATACGATATACAGTGCTAGAAATAGGAAAAACATATGCAAAATATATGGCGAAGAAGTCGCTGCCTCATCAACAGTCATGTAGCCTCTTACTATCCAAGGCTGTCTTCCTAATTCTGCAAAAGCCCAGCCAAGTTCAACAGCTAACATAGCAAGCGGACCACTTATGGCAAGTAGCCAAAGCATTAATTTACTGTGCACATTCCAGCGTTTCAACCGCATTAACACAATATATAAGAAGGAAATACCTAATAAGAAGAACCCAATGGATACCATAGAATCAAATAAATAGTGTATGACTAATGGTGGTCTTTCCTCTTCTGGTGTTGCTTCCAAACCAGTTACCTCGCTCATAAAATTTCCGTGTGCTAAAAAGCTTAAAAATCCAGGTGCACGAATCGCTCCAACAACTTCATTTTCTTCATTCAGCCATCCAAAAAGAAGAAGATCAGCATTCTCCTCTGATTCAAACAGCCATTCTGCAGCAGCTAACTTTTCCGTCTGATGTTTTGCTAAATATTTTGCCGATACATCACCGGCTAATGCAGTTATTGCCGAGAATATAAACATAGCAATAACCGTCATCTTTAATGCTTTTTTATGATATTCCCGAGCTCCTTTGTTCCTTAATAGAGCAGTTGCAGCAATCGTTGCTAAAATAGCTGCTACTGTTAAATAAGAACCACCTAATACATGAAAAATTCTCGATGGGGAAGATGGATTCAGCATTGCTTCTAATGGACTAACCGCCACAAATTCTCCATTCACCATCGTAAATCCATTGGGCGAGTTCATGAATGAGTTTACTGTCGTGATAAAAACTGCGGACATTCCCGCACCAATAACAACCGGTAATGTTAATAGCCAGTGTGTGTATCTACTTTTGAAACGATCCCAAGTATATAAATAAATACCCAAGAAAATCGCTTCAAAGAAAAACGCAAAAACTTCCATAAATAATGGCAATGCAATAACGTTCCCAGCTAGCTGCATAAAGTTTGGCCATACTAAAGATAGCTGCAGGGCAATAGCTGTTCCAGTTACTACCCCAATTGCAACTGTTATCACAAAGCCTCTTGACCATCTTTTCGCTAACAATTCATAATGCTTATCTTGTTTTCTAATACCGACTAATTCAGCTATTGAAATAAACAAAGGTACCCCTACCCCGAGTGTGGCAAAGATGATGTGAAAAAGCAGGGTCATTGCTGTGATCAACCTACAAATCGTGACCGTATCAAAATCCATGTTGTCTCTCCTATTTCATTTTTAGTTTAGTGAATTATTGAGCATAATAAAGTCATATAATAATCAATATAGGATTGCTGTACTTTTATGATTTTATCCTCATTTTACTAATGATTCTCTTTTAGAGTACCCACATTATTTTGTACTTATGTATGGATAGGGCTAGGTAGGGAGAGATAACAAAAAAACGTCTAATCCCATATTTATCAAGGGTTTAGACGTTAACCATTAGAAATCATTCAAGCGTTAATGATTATTGAGAGAATATTCGTTCTATTCTTAAAAACAAGTTTATCCTGAGTAATTTAAGGAATGTCTTATTTTTGTAGACATTCCTATTTTCCCTAGGAGTAATAATTAATCCTTCTATTTAACTAATGCACCCTATATATTAGTATCAAAATGAGGGAGTTTAAGTATATTTGTTCACAAACTTCCTTTAAAAGTTTATTTATTATAGGAATGCTACCACTATAGTGCCGGTCCAATAAACACATTGACTCTTTATCTTCATTAATCTGACCGGTATCAGGTAACTATGTACCTAGTCGATAACTGAAGTATGTTTTTTTCAAGCATTTTCCCCACATTTTCTTTTCATCACATCGTTTTAGCCTTACATGAGGCATGCGTCTCTTGACCGAAGTAACATCCGATGCTTTTCGGCTATCACATGCCCCAAGTAAACCAATAAGCAATAGCAACACTACCATAATTCCGAGTATTCTTTTTGCTCTCATCTCCATACCTCCTCAGTCCATCTGATTCTCCCAGAATCTGACCGCATTAACTATCCATCCTTCTGCAATCGTCCCCTCTCCAAGTCCGAACCCGTGCGGTAGCCCTTCAAATATTTCAATCTCTGCGTCTATTCCATTTGCTTTGATCCGATTAATACGACGCTCCATTGTGCGATAGCTTGCAATGCCGTCGCTAGTACCCACAAGTGCATATGTAGGTGGCTCATTTCCGTATACCTCGGAAAGTCCCGTATATTGCATGATGACCGCTCCAGGTCTCGGATACTCCTCTTCTCCAAAGACTGCTGTTCCGTATGATCCAAGCCAAGCCGCCATCCGCGCACCGGCAGAGCCTCCCCAAAGGGAATAATCCACTGTGTCGACCTCAAGTTCATCCGCATATTCATGGATAAAAGCAATCGCTCGTGCAAGATCCTCACTGGCTGTCTCGGCTCCCGGTCGGTAAATAAGTGCGAATGCATTATATCCCTTTTTCGATAATTCCAATGCATGCGGAAAGCTGTCATGCATGGCTGCTACATATACAAAGCCGCCACCGGAATTCACAATGGCAAATTCCCTTCCCGGATTCCCCCGAAAAAAGAAAAGTCCGGTATTCTCCTTGGCAGGATCAGCGGCTTTTTCTTCATCCGTGTAGATGTCATAAAAAATCTGTTCCCCCGCTTCTGCTTTGGTTTTCATATAATTTACGATTTCGACTGTCCGATCTGGATTTACATAGTTATACCAGGTCAGGATGCTGCCGACCTCATTCAGAGTCATACCCTTGTCAATCCTCTTATCAGCAGGGAAAATCAGTCTCCCGTACCCTTCAAAGGCAGGATCATCAATGACATCCCATACTTTTGTGTCCGCTGTGTAGTTCATCTCATTATTCACCTCTTCTGAATCCGGTCCTTCTTCGACAGTATCACTGCCTGTTTCTGCTCTCGATAAAGAATTCTGACCGTCTTCCGTGTTTCTACTGCATCCAGTAAGAAGTGCAATAATCATCAAAAAGATGACAAATACCATTCTGTTCTTCCGAGATTGCATAATACCTCCTCCTTTAATGTTCTCCGAATAGCCATCCCATAATCGTTTCATCATGCGCAATCGGGTCTCTTGCATGTAAAGATGGAGTCGTTTTCCTCCTTCACTGGTCATACCATGAAGATAGACCTTTTCTGGGGTCCATGTTGTAGTGTCTAGGAAATATTCAGTCAAAGCAATGGCCTGATTCGAAGAGGTTTATCCAGTCATTCAGCTGAGTGAGAGTACGTTTATTTTATCCTTATAATTTGGAAATTCCTTCCCAAATCCCTCAGAATTTCCTGGCTGATCTAAAACGAGTGGACCTATTTACTGATGCTTTCTATTCCAACAATCTTCTTTCGTCCTACTTGTTGGCTTACTCGCTTTAAATTCTGCAGCCCTTTCAGTTTTGCATAGATAAATATTTTAAAATAGATATTTCAACATACATATCGTTTAACTTTCCGGAAAAAATTTCATACAACACTACAACTACGCTTTAGATGGCTGCTTTATAAAGAGTACTCCTATAATAGCAGCTATACACGTTGATAATAATGCCACCCAAATAATCGAATGGATATCCGCTAAATTTACTACAATGCCACCTAGACCTGATCCTAGTGCAAATCCAATTTGTACAAAAGAACTATTCAGGCTCAACATAATAGATGCTGCTTGTGGAGCTAGAGAAATAAGATTATAGTTTTGAGTTGGACCGAACATCATGAAGACAACCGACCAAAATACGAGCATAATTACAATAAATATCGTCGAATTCATTAAAAGAAACAAACCGAATAAGGCAATTAATTGTAAAATTAAACTAGATAAAAGTGTATTGTCTTTTCCAAAATGATCAGCTGTGAACCCTCCTAGTTTAGAGCCAGCCAGACTGGCAATGCCGATAGCGAATAAAATGGCACTGATATATTTTTCATCTGTAATAGATCCTAAGAATGGAGCGATATAAGAGTTAAGAACAGAGTATCCAAGAAAAGTGAAGAGCGTAATACTAAGCGCAATGACAATACGACTATCCTTTAAAAGTGACAATTGTTTTCTCAAAGGGATTATCCCCTCACCTTTCATAGAAGGTATAAATTTAAAAATAACGATGGTAGCAACGATTGCTAATAAACCGATAATCCAAAAAATAATCTGCCAATTATAAGCAGAAGCAATTACTCTGCCAATAGGAACCCCTAATACAAGGGAAGCATTATAACCCATAGCTATGTTTGCCATTGCTCCTATTTTTTTTCCGGGTTTTGCCAGCCTCGAAGATAAATTATAAGCTGTGACAACAAAAACGCCTGTCCCCATTCCCATGATAACCCTTGCTATGATGAGTAGACCAAAACTATTGTAAAGGACCGTCAACAATAAACTTAACAAAATAATAGTTAATGCAAGCAGTAATTGTTTCCGTTGATTTGATTTTGCTGTAGCAGCAATTAATATTGGTGTCCCTATAGCATTACCCAAAGCAAATACGGTAATTAATTGTCCTGCGCTTGCAACAGAGATACCTACTGAAACTGCAATTTGATCTAAAATACCAGATATAACAAATTGTGAGGTCCCTACTAAGAAGCTGGTGATTGCAAGGATATATATTTTCCATGTGTTAGTCATAAATGTTCATCTCCTCACGCTTAACAGTTTTGCTAATATAATTTCTTCTTACAAGTAAAAAAAGAGAAAAGACAACTTTCTTTCTAAAATCTTATTGAGCTTTTTTGCGTCTTCTTTATTGTGAAGTAAACTTTTATACTTCATATCAAAACGCCGACACAAATGCTGGATGACATGTTCAATAAAAGGTATCGCATCTTCTCTCAGCAGTTCCTTGCATGATTAAATAGACCTCTTTTCCTTCTATATTTCGTCTATCACATCCGTAAATCGATTGATAAATGTTTTTAAATAGCCAGTCATACTTAACCAATATACTGGAGTTCCGATAAGGGTTACATCCGATTCTTTAAATAGAGAAAACACCTCTTTTAAATAAGCAGTTCTCTTTTCTTTTTCCTGATTTATTTGCTTAATATTATAATCCGCTAAATGAAGCTGATTAGATTCAATTCCCTTAAATACAGTTTTTCCCCAGTCAGAGGTAACACCATTTTGTTTATATTGCAGTTAGTAAACAAATAATTCATTCTCGGCCTCCTTTCAATTGGTATGGCTAGAAAAAACACCTCCTTATCAAGAAAGGTGTTTTAAACAGCTATTATAGAATTTATCCAACCTTTATTCCGCTTCCAATACTCCTAATCGTTTCAACCAAGCTTCCACATCATCTTGCGAATTCATTGCGTCTTCGTCTTCAACGGTATAATTCTCAAGAATCGTACTATTTGGGCTCAATTCCGAAATTCTATCAACAGAACTTCCATACCCATATCCTGCATTCGTTGAAAAAGCGGCAATCGATTTTCCGCTAAGTTCCTCTTTATTATCTTCTAAAAAACGGGCAATCGGATTTGCTATGGTCATACTCCAAATTGGATGTCCCAAGAAAACCATATCATATTGACCTAAATCTGGAATTTGCGTAGCTAGAGCAGGAAAATTACCGGATTCCCGCTCCTTATCTGCACGGTCAACCGTTTCCTCATAATCGGATGGATAAGGATTTTCCACTTGTAATTCGAGTACATCTGCACCTGTAAATGATTCAATTTGCTGGGCTACATTTTCTGTATTTCCGCCTCGTGAAAAGTAAATAATAATAGATGATGCATCTTCTGTAAGAATACGAACAGGTTCTTCATCTGCATTTGTATCTGCACCGTCTGAGATTGCTCCACGGCCATAATTGTTATCATTATCTGTTGGCTCACTGAAATCCACAGTATCCTCGGATTCACTACTATCATCAACCGAGTTGTCAGAATCTACCGTAGCATCGTCTGAGTCAGCAGAATTGGCAGAATCCTCACCTGCACTTGGATTGTTATTTTCTTTTTCATTAGTACCGGTACAAGCCGCTAAAATGACTAAAAGTAATACGGACAAAGCAATAGCATATTTTTTTAACATCCTTCTTTCCACACTTTCTTTTTTATAATTTATTAGTAAAATGATGATTTTTCCCAATCTGTTCCTAGCTCACTCACTCCAATACTTTTTCCGATAAACTGATTGCTGGTATCATCTAAAATATCGATAATCAATTGGGTTATAGCTTCTCGGGTAACCTGCGCCCCGATGAAGTTTCCTCCTTTTTGCGTCAGCATATAGTTTTCATTACCTTCTTCATTATGCTACAAATGAGAAAGCAACCGGTATCCCATTTTCCTCAAATGATTGCCTAATACTTTCATAGGCACCAATATTACGTTACATAACAGATAGATATGCAATTATTTTTGCACTATCTAAGAAAAAAGAACAAGTCACATATAATCATATGACTGAACAAATTGTACTTAAACAAAACTTCCCTCTTTAGCTCTACATAAGCAAGTACCTTATATTATAAATAACAATAGGCGTTAATCCGTCTTAGCCTGAATTATATAATAAAAAAACGTCTAATCCCATATGTACCTTGGTTTTGGACGTTTTATTAGAAATTACTGAAGCGTTATTATGTGTTCTACAAACATTTACTTTTTTCTAAAGATAAGTTTATCCTGGATAAATAAGGAATGTCTCAATTTCTGATAAAATTTCTATTTTCCCCTTATCAACAACATTTATCTATCTTTTTTGCTTAAAAATACATTTTCTAGCTTTTTAGTATCACAGTATCTTGCCACTTTTGATACATATACATTATAAGAGACATGAAAGTCATCATTAGAAGAGACTCAAAACCATTCATTTCTTGACGATCAAATATGTGAAGTTTTACATAGAATGGTGTCACTACATAACTTTGAAGGATATCAAATAGCAAATTTACAATGAAATATAACCAGAATCTCTCATAAGTAAAATAAAAAATTAATAAAGTTCCTACTGCAAATATTCCATAAACAGATGGAGATATATTAGTTAGAAAAGGCAAATTCTTAGATACAGTAAACCAATTTAATCTTTGCGCTATCTGATATAATAGAGAGTTTAATACGATCGATAACAATAAAACGGGAAAAAATCTTTTTACCCTTTGTTTATCAAAAAATAATAGTAGAAGCCAAGGTAAAAGCAATAAAGACCACCACACCAAATAACTCATTAATATCATCTCCTATAGATAGGTACTTTAGATTATTATTATGTATTTAAATATTTAGATAAATTCTATATCAAGAAAAATTTTTACCATTTATGCAACCGTTTCAGTGTTGTAATTACTCTCCCTCGATAAATAATTTATATGCTAATAACAAACAAGGAGTCTGTAACCATTGAGATAAGTATCACAGGTTACAGACTCCTACTATATCTTTTTTATATTATTTCAGCTAAAATCTGTTTATATTTTTAGGTGTTAAATTTTATTAGTTTATCAAATGAACCTATTGCAGCTGCTACTCCCATATCTACTGCACAGATTTAAAAAGGAGTAAGCTTAACCTCCGACATAAACAGTTTCACATGTTCCAGCTTGTGGTTCATAAAAACAATGATCCTTATATTGACCTGCAAAAGGTTGACCATACCAAGTTGGAGGGCAGGGGGCATATGGATTGAAATACCAGAGAGCATATTTTCCTGGGTGCTCTCGCCAATAATCTAAATTTTGTTTTGCTAATTTTTTTTCAGCAGCTCTTGCTCTTTGATAAAAGACATTCCCTTTCTGGACAGCTTCAAACGAATAATTTCCTCCTTGCACTTGAAAAATAACTTGTGAAATGGTTCTTAAATCTTTAAAATCAGTACAATCCGCTTTAAGACGATTAACAATTACATTTCCAACATATAACATTCCTTGTGGTCCTTCTCCTTCTGCTTCCGCCCTCATCATCCTTGCCATTAGGTCGACATCTGAACTTTTGTAACTTACTCTTGGCATTTTTGTCACCCCTAAAATAAAATCGGAAAAAATTTTTGGATAAAATAAGAATGCTTCGTTTGTCCATAAAAGAAAACTAAAAGCATTCTTTTTTATAGTTTTATTCAAC
>NZ_DALZDK010000011.1:12883-33288 GCF_031978665.1 Niallia sp.
AAATAAACTAAATGTTATTCTGTAAACGAAATAGCATGCTGTTATCCTTTGTAAAAAGCTAAGCTTTCTCCTATAAAATGAGCGTTAATTCTTCTTAAGCTTAATTGTCCTATTAATAAAGAAAACGTCTAAATCCTTATTTACAAGTTTTTAGACGTTTCACAACAAACTTATTAAAATGATAATTTCCTAACTATTGGCTTTTACAATCGGAAAAGTCACCGTAACCTCTGTCCCTTTTCCTTCCTCGCTACAAAAGTTAATCGTTCCATCATACTTTTGGATAATATTATAACAGATCATTAAGCCTAATCCTGTTCCTTTGGCTTTTAATGAATAGAAAGGAGTTCCTATTTGCTCTAATTGTTCCTGACTCATTCCTGCACCGCTATCGATTATCACCATTTTCACTCTATCCTGTTCCCCTATTACTTTTACTCGAATCGTATCTCCATGATGGGAAGCTTCAATCGCATTTTTCAATAGATTTACAAATAATTGCTTAAACTCCATGATATTACATTGGATTTCGTAGTCATTTTCCATTTCTAACTCCATATGAATCGTATCAATCATTGCATATGTATTTAGTAAGTCCATCACTGTATGAAGTGCAAGGTTGACCGAAATAACCTCAGTCTCCGTTTTCACCGGCTTTGCCAATGATAAAAAATCAGAAATAACTGTCTCTGCAACTTGTAACTCATCCAACATCAATTTATAATGCTTTCTCATATGTTCTGGTAGCTCCTTATCCTCTTCATGCAGTTGGATAAATCCTTTCACTACCGTAATAGGATTGCGAATTTCATGTGCAACAGCTGCCGCGAGCTGTCCAGTTGTCTTTAGCTTTTCATCTTGCTTCACTTGAACGTAATACAACTCTTGTTCCTTCATCTTTTTTTGAAAGAGAAGGAACAGGAAAAGTAGCAAAAGCTGTATACCAAAGAAGTTAATGGCTACTCCAGTGTAGTCCAAATAGTTGTAAGTATGTATACTATGTGTACCATACTTCATTAAATAGATAATAACACTAATCGTTATTGTAATATTACTCACCAATGTAATATAGAATAATTTTATATGTAAAAACAATACTGGAATAACTGGGATAAAACAAATAAGCAATATCAAAGCAAATCTGTCTGGAAACCGTAAAAACATAAAGAAAAAGTAGGCAGACATCAAAAGAATAATCATGGCTCTAAAATTCCCTGAGTCCTTTTTCGGAAAAATGATTAATAGAGTAGAAATGCTCAAAACAAATAAAAATTGCAAAATGAAAGAGAAAGAAATGATTCGATCATCTACTATGTAAATTAATACTAACCCGCCACTCATTAATGTAATAAATATGCCAATAATAATACGATAAAGCTTTATACTTGGTAAAAATTCATTGTCTATCATTTGAAAAGTCCTCACAATACTATGTATCATACTAAATTATTAGAAAAATTGTTCATTTGGATAGGTAGAAAAGTGGTACCATAAAAAACACCATTTTAAGATACTCACTTTATAATCACCAAACGCATGCCGTTAGTTGATTAAGTATCCTTGATATTCTGCTCGTAAAATGCCATAAACATAAACAATTTCCTACTCGCTAGGTAAAAGTCTATTTTACCTTAATGTTCCTACTTTTTGTAGTCTAGCTTTCTCTAAAACTAACGCTATATTTCTTGTTATAGCTAATGCCCTAATTTTATTTACATTCAATTAGTTAATTCAAAATATATTATCTTACTTACTCGCTTCCATCGCTAAACTATTCCCCCATAATCTCTACCTATCCAATAACCAAGTTCACCTTTTACTTTTATCTATTAAAATGGTAATAGCACCTAATATTTCATTTGATTCCTTGTTTTAATATTAAAGAAATATCTTAATACCTTCTTTTCTTATATATTTTTCTTAGAAATTATTTCATATAGGATTTTTCTTAAACGAAACTCCCCCTATAGCTCCATAGCAAAAACCCAATATTATAAAAAAATCTTAACTTTTAGAAAAAAATGACTATCTCTAGGACAGCCTTTTCTAAATTAAAAGAAACGGAAGGTTATTTTTTATATACCCTTTCAAGGCGCTTGCATATGTTGCTCAAAGTAGAGAATTAAAATCTATTACAGAACCTTGACAGATCCTTCTGTACATGATCCTAGAGACAGTTTTACAGAATCACTTATAACAAATACATCTTTGATTCACAGCAGAATTAAACATTATGCCATTACAGATGAAAAAACTTTTGCTTCGATTCTACTTTATGATATTGGGTATCTTATGTGCTTTTTTGAATTTGAAAAGAAGTAATTGTATTGGTTGCATATCCTTGCAGTTTGCAATCATTCGGAGTACCTTACTTAGCTCCTTTTCCTCCAATCATATTAGCAGATTTAAAAGATTCCCTTATCCGTGTACCCCTGCCATTTATGACGAAACGCCCTCGTTTAATTAAAAAAAGGAAATTCTCCTAGAGCAATCAAGCAAAGAGGAAAGAAAACAAATAAAAAGCCTATGAGTGATGCAAATGAAACGTAATATTTTTTTACTGCTTTTCCAATGCTGTACTCCCATATTTTTATCTGGCTGTTGGGACAGCAGAACATTACAAAATCTAAGCATTATATCAGGAATTGCAATTGATAAAGATGATTCCCCCTATAGTTTATTATTTTCATAATAATTAGGACATGAACCCACCCTAAAAATCTTGTTTTATCCTATTAAACTTTTAATAGCCCCTTTGTAATCAAACAAAGAGGCTAACTTTTTCACCAAATAATGATTTTTAGTTTTAATCCAATAAATTTTTAGTCTAGTAATTCAAATACTAACTCTTGTGCACCTTCCCATCGAACTTTTCTTCCGAATTCCGCTAACTGCTCTATCCCTTCTTCAATTGTTAAAAAATGATTTCCTGCCAATTGGCCTCTTGGACAAGCAAATCGATTGCCGCCATATGGCATATAAATCTCTCCTGAGTTTCCTTTTTTATCACCCGGATATAATAAAATATGTCCGGGTGAAGGATAGCTAGTTGCATTTTCAAAAGGAACGTCTATAGCAATATAATTAAGATCTGTAAAAACAGCGGATCCACTCCAAGCTCCTTGAATCATTTGTACTTTAAGAGGCAATTGTTCCAATAGCCATTTGCATGATTCCGGAGTATTGCCTTCTTCCGTTCTTATAATAAATTCAAAATTTCCTGAAGTCATTTTTAAAAGTGTCATATAAAATCCTCCTATTTAATATAAATATTTTTTTAGAAAACTATAAGTTTAATTAATAAACTAAATTAGTTATTATTCCTTTGCCATCTTTTACTTCAATTTCCGTACCAAAAGATGATGATAGATGTTGAAGTTCACTTATAATTCTTTCACTTGCCTCTTTTTTAGCAATTTCAGGCGTTCCTTTTTTAGACCTAGGTTGGTCAAATCCCAAAGTAATGGGGTGTAAAACAATATTATTTACATGGTTATCTGAAATATCAAAAGTTGCTATGATAGATTCATAGGTTTTGGGATTTGTTTCATTATTCATTATTCCTCCCGACTTCACTCGAAAATCATACCCATCCGCAGTACAATGTTCTTCATACAAATTACCGTATTTCTCATAAAACTCAGTTGGTTGTCTTTCTATTAGTTCAGCTTGGTAAAAAAAGTCACCCAGTCCATGAAAAATGGGTCTCTTTTTATAAATTTCAATCCCTCTTAAAACATGCGGCCCATGGCCAATATACGCATGGGCACCCTCATCAATAACCATATGAGCAAATTCTCTTTGGAAATCAGTCAATTGTTCTTTTTGCAAACCTCTCATTTCATGTGAGTGACAACTTACAAGAACAATATCAGCTTGACGCAATGCCTCTGAAATTGATTTTTTTATGCGCTTTGCGTCAAATGGATTCATTACTGTATAAGTTCCGGAATCACCTGCTTCAAAGAAATAATCTCCAAACTTAAATAGTCCATCTTCATTATTCAAAATACGTTTATTAATTTCCGTTTGCTCTGCCACTCTTTTTAAAACATTTAATTGTTCTTCATTTACTTTATGAATAGTCCTAAAGTGAAGAGGATTAATTCCAGGTCTACCAATAAAGTCTTTTCTCTGTTCTCCAGCTGGATGCCAGTCACGGAAGGTTGTATTGACAGCAATAATCGCCACCCTTCCTTTAGAAGTTTCTAGATATCTTGGACGTGAAGCCTCGGAAAGATTTCTACCAATGCCAGCATAAACAACTTGTTCACGATTTAAATTTTCCATAGTTCTCAATAGACCACTATGTGACCAATCCAAACTGTGATTACTAGGACAAGAC
Source organism: Niallia sp. (assembly GCF_031978665.1). NCBI lineage: Bacteria > Bacillati > Bacillota > Bacilli > Caryophanales > Bacillaceae > Niallia > Niallia sp. Next base: position 17,229 of record NZ_DALZDK010000011.1, read on the forward strand.
ATGATATTAAAACCAAGCCAACTTAAATCTGATAATACAGCGGGTTCAGCATTTATCCAATCACCCCCACTATGTTTCGAGGGGTAAATATCGTTCTCATAACTATGTATAGAAGTCTCTAAATTTGTAAATCTTACATCAGTCATCCCCAATATTTCCTTTAAAGCTATAAGTCTTTCATCTTCCCTAGGCAATCTCTGTGTCACTAAGGCATCACCAGTTACAGCAATAGATAACTTATCCATTTCTCCCACCATCCTTATAACAATACGTAGACTTTGGTTTATTTTTTCAAACCAGTCTACTTTAGAAAAAATGGGGACCTACCTTCCCCCACATATTTATTAAATTAGGTTAATTTTGAAAATTTATTTTCTGATAAATAATCTGTAATCCCCATAACATCTTGTTCCCCTAAGCCATCTTCCAACGCTAAACGGAAAGCTTCCTCTACAGCTTTTGCTAAAGGCGAAATCGTACCTGTATTTTTTACAAGACCCAAATCCTTTGTCATATGCTTAAGAGGAAAAGCTGCAGGATATTCATTTTTTAATATATTTTCAGTTTTAATTTGAGATATATCTGTCCCTACAGCACTTTCATTAATTATTGTCATCATCTCTTCTCTTGTTATTCCATGTTTCTCTGCAAAGAGAATAGATTCTGCTATGCCTTGAATAGTAATTCCTAATAATAGATTTATAGCTAATTTAGCAATACTCCCAGAACCGTTATCACCTAAATAGAGGGATTTCTTGCCTAGGATATCAAACAATGGTAACACATTTTCATACACATCTTTTTTTCCACCAATCATGATTACAAGATTGCCTTCTTTCGCTGGCTTCACACTCCCAGATACAGGAGCGTCTAAAAAATATGCACCCATTTTTTCACACTGGTCTGCTATAGATTGGGAAGTTTCAGGAGAGACGGTACTCATATCAATAAATAATTTTCCTTGCACATCACCATTCTTAAGTAATCCTCCTTCAGAACTATATACCGACTTCACTGCATCATCATCAGAAACCATTGTGATAATAACATCACTGAAGTAGACTACTTTACTTGGATCCTCACAAAAAGTAGCACCGATATTTACAAGTGACTCAGCCTTTGTTTTTGTTCGATTATATATAAATAATCGTTGATCTGCTTTCACTAAATTCTCTGCCATTACCCTTCCCATATTGCCTAATCCTATCCAACCTATATTCAATATAATCCCCTTCTCTTTCAATATATTTTATTACTTTACCAAAATAGCTAAATCAAGAAGCGTATGAAAAAGGACATTTGTTCCATTTACACAATCCTCAGGTGAACTCCACTCTGCTGGATGATGACTTACACCATCCTTAGAGCGAACAAAAATCATACCCATTGGACAAAATCCCTCAAAATTCCCTGAATCATGTCCTGCTCCACTAGGAAGACTAAAAACATCAACATTAGATTTTAAACAAGCATCTTTAATGATATTTTGGATTGACTCTGAACATAGCTTAGATTCTCCTTTTCGCCATACTAAAATTTCCATATCAATTCCTGATTCCCGACATATTTCCTTTGCTCTCAACAACACTTTTTCTTCAACAGTATTTCGTACATTATCATGCAAGTCCCTTATATCAACTGAAAACTCTACCCTATCTGGTATTACATTGGCTCCCCCTGGAAAGACCTCTAATTTACCTACAGTCCCTACAGTTGTTAGGGTTTTATTAGCTTCTTCATTTATCAATTGTATGATTTTTGCAGCAGCAACTAGAGGATCTCTTCTTATATTCATAGGAGTAGTTCCTGCATGGCCAGCTTCCCCTCTTAATAGGATCCTTCCTCTTGATGACCCGCATATACCTGACACAATTCCAACCGACTGCTGTTTTTGTTCTAAAACTTTTCCTTGTTCAATATGAAGTTCCACATGAGCTTTTATCGACTCCCTTGATCGTCGAGCCTCTTGAACTTTATTTGGATCAAGCCCATTTAATTTCAATGCATCTCTAATTGTCATTCCATTACTGTCCATATGGTTAAGTGTTTCATTATTCCATTTGCCTGTCATTGCTCTGCTGCCAGAATAACCTGCTTTAAATCGACATCCTTCTTCATCTCTATAAGCAAGGACCTCAATTGGATGTTCCGTTATAATACCCTGCTCTTCCATTACTTGTAATACTTCAATTCCACCTATAATTCCTAAACTGCCGTCAAATTTTCCTCCTTCATAGACCGTGTCACTATGTGAACCAGTAAGAACTACAGGAGCACTTGGATTTTCTCCTTCTTTTCGTCCTATTAAATTTCCCGCGAAATCATATCTAACAGATAATCCCGCTTCTTTCATATATAATTCTATTAATTCTAGTCCTTTTTTGTCTTCCTCGGAAAAGGCAATACGGGAAACACCACCAGACACACCTTTTCCGATATTACCCAGTTCAATCAAACGGTTGAAGAGACGTTCTTTATTAATCTTAATATTTATACTATCTTTAATCATAAGAACCTCCTATCTTTTGTGTACAATAAATATATATTCCTTCATATATTTACTAGAAATATAGCAGGGCAGTACAATCTATACCACCCAATATATTTCGAAATTTCAGATAATAAACCTGATGAATAAAGTAATAATTATTCTTTCTTCTTCATGTTTTCCACTAGTATGTCTTTGTTTATTGGCGGGTTAAATTCTATTTTTTCATTTACAGCATTATAGTATTGTTCTTGATAAAGATAAATGTATGGTAATTCTTCAGCTACAATTTGCTGAATTTCCTTATATTGTTCCATTCTTTCTGCTGTATTCAAATTCGAAATGGCACTGACTAAAAGTTCATCAACTTTTTGATTCTTATAACCTAGACGTTCTGGATATCTTTCTGAATGGAAAGAATCCAAAGGTAAATATGGATCAAACATACTATTACCATAACCAACAAGCATTAAAGCATCATTTTTTCCGCTATTTCTAATCTCTACATATTTACTATTTTCTAGTATTTGAATTTTAACTTTTATGCCAGCCTCTTCAAGCATTCCAGCTATTATTTGACCTAGTTCAGCATCCATTAAATAACGTCCCTGTGGTACTTGAAATGTCAATTCAAGTGGATTTCCCTTGTCATACCCAGCCTCTTTTAATAACTGTTTTGATTTTTCCAAATCATAACGATAAGTATTATATAAGTCTTCATTAAGACCAGCAGTACCAGGAACAATAGAGGTTCTTGTAGGAGTTCCATTTCCTTGAAATATATTTTCTATTATCGCTTTATTATCAATTGCATAATCTATTGCTTGGCGTACTTTTGGATTGGAAGTAGGAAATTGTTTATTTTGGTTCACTATAAGTGACATTACTTGGCTGGAGTCAGCTTCAATGACTTTAGTGCCTTTATTATCATTTATTCTTGTCCATTCAGCAGGTGGAACTTCCTGTATAAAGTCAACGCCTCCAGTTAATAATTCATTCACACGGGTTGCTGCCTCTGGAAGTATTCTAAGTATCGCCTCATCCCAATTGGATACATCCCCTCTAAAATAATCATTAAACTTTTGTAAAGTTAGTTGATTATCCACAAGGTATTCTTTTATTTGATATGGACCTGATCCTATTGGATGCTGCAAGAAGTAATCTATGCCATTTTTATCAATATAATCCTTAGGAAGAATACTAGCCCCCATCATTCCCAAGCGATTTAACAATGTTGGGTCTGGTTCATTCGTTATGATTTCAAAATTAAGATCATCTTTGACCTTTACTTCCTTTATAGTAACAAATCTACTATTTTCTAATAAGGATTCATCGTTCATGACACGCTCAAGGGTAAACTTGACATCCTCTGATGTCAATTCTTCTCCATTATGAAATTTTATGCCATTGTTTAGAGTAAATTCCCATGTTGTATCATTAGCCCTTTTATACTCTGACACTAAATAGGGCAAGAATTCTCCCTTATCATTCATTCTGAAAAGAGTATCGTAAATGTTCATAATGGGAGAACCAAGACTGCCATTATTTTGTGGATCAAATGTCAAAATTGTTCCTGATAAACCTACTTTGATGGTATTAGAAGAACCTTCTGCTTCTCCATTATTATCTACTTTAGTTGAGCCATTGCTACTACAAGCAGTTATGAATAACATTGTCATCATCGCTAGTACGATTAAAAATGAACGTATATTACATAGCCTTATTTTCAAAAATATAACCACCTTATTTTATTATTAGTAAATAATATAGGAACATACTATTTAGAACTTTTGCATTGGATTTTTTATTTAGAAAAGCTTATAGATTAATGTTTTAATTGTTTAAGAGATCAGGGATATTTATGTTATCGTCTCAAGAGTTAATTCTCTACTTTTATTTTGTAAAATAGGGTAATGACAAGCTACTGAATGTTGACTATCATGCTCAATAATGACCGGTTCTTCCATTTTACATTTCTCATTTGCATAGGGGCATCTTGTGTGAAATCGACATCCTATTGGTGGATTCGCTGGATTAGGTAACTCCCCTTCTAATATAATTTGTTCCTTTTTGTCTCTATACGTAGGATCAGGTATTGGCACTGCTGATAGTAATGCTTTTGTGTATGGATGGAGAGGACTTTGAAACAATTGCTCCTTTGTACCTAATTCCACTACTTTCCCAAGGTACATCACAGCAACTCGATCACTAATATGTTTAATTGCTGGCAAACCATGTGCAATAAATACATAAGTTAGGTTATAATCTCTTTGTAATTTAGTAAGGAGATTTAATATTTGTGCCTGTATTGATACATCTAATGCAGACACCGGTTCGTCACATATAATAAGCTTCGGATTTAATGCTAGCGCTCTTGCAATGCCAATTCTTTGTCTTTGTCCCCCGCTAAATTCATGTGGATATCTATATGCGTAGCTTGGACTTAAACCAACAACGTCCATTAACTCTTCTACACGCTTTTTGAGTTCCCTTCCCTTTGCAATCTTATGTGAGATTAAAGGCTCAGAAATAATATCAAATACCCTCATTCTTGGGTTTAAAGAAGAAAATGGATCTTGAAATATCATTTGAATATCTTTTCTCTGTTCCCTCATTTCTTTCTCCGATAAATCTCTTAAATTTCTTCCTTCAATTAAAATTTCTCCTTCAGTTGCTTCTATTAATCTTAAAATGGCATTGCCTGTAGTTGACTTTCCACAACCTGATTCCCCTACAATTCCAAGTGTTTCTCCTGTATACACTTTCAAATTAATCCCATCTACAGCTTTTAAATACTGTCTTTCTTTGCGAAACCATTTTTTTGTAATATCATAATACTTTTTTAGACCTTTAATCTCTAGTAATGGCTGTTCTTTCCTCAAGCTCATTCAAAACCACCTCTCCTTCTTCGTGCAGCCAGCAACGAACTTGATAATTTACTTTTAATTCGCTAATATTGGGTTCCTGCTGAATACATTTTTCCATCGCATAAGGGCATCTTGGATGAAACCGGCAACCTTTTGGCATATCAGACGGAGTTGGAACAGTGCCTCTAATAGCTTGCAATTCTTCCTTTAATTCATTAATTTTAGGTGTACTTTTCATTAGTCCCTTTGTATAAGGGTGTTTGGGATCAGCAAATAATTCGAACACTTCCCCTTGCTCCACAACTTGTCCTGCATACATTACGATTACTCTATCCACCATCTCTGCAACAACCCCTAAGTCATGGGTAATTAAGATTATTGCAGTATCTAATTCATCCCTGAGCTTTTTCATTAATTGAAGGATTTGTGCTTGAATGGTTACATCCAAAGCAGTAGTCGGTTCATCCGCAATAAGAAGTTTAGGATTACAGGATAGTGCCATCGCAATCATCACACGTTGTCGCATACCACCACTTAATTCATGTGGATAAGAATCATAAACTTTTTCTTCTCTTGGTATACCAACTTTTCTTAACATCTCTATTCCTTTATTGCGAGCTTCTCTTCTTCCAACCTTTTGATGTAGCTTAATCGCTTCGCTAATTTGGAACCCAACAGTGAACAATGGATTTGATGAGGATAATGGTTCTTGAAATATCATGGAAATTTCATTACCACGCAATTTTCTTATTTCCTTATTTTTCATTTTAGTAAGGTCATGGTTTCCAAACAAAATTTCACCATCGACTATCTTTCCTGGTGCCTTTACAAGGCCCATAATAGAGAAAGAAGTTATACTTTTTCCACAACCTGATTCACCAACGATGGCTACTACTTCCCCTTTATTTACTTGAAATGACACACCGTCTACTGCTGGTATTTTCCCACTTTCAGTATAAAAGTAAGTTTTTAATCCTTTTACATCTAATAAAAGATTCATATAACAGATACCTCCCTAGAAGAATTCATTAAGATCGACCTCCTTGTTGAAATGGATCCATTACATCTCGTAACCAATCTCCTAAGAAAGTAATCCCTATAACAGTAATCGTGATAGCTATACCTGGAAAAGTAGCAATCCACCAACTAGTAGATAGATACGCTTGCCCTTCACTTAACATATATCCCCAAGAAACGGTTGGCGGTTGTATTCCTAGGCCAAGAAAACTTAGTGAAGATTCTGATATTATTGCTGATGCCACATTCAAAGTTGATATTACAATAAAGGTTGAAAAAATATTTGGCAGTAAATGCTTAGTCATGATTGACCTTTTTTTGGTTCCTATTGAATGGGCAGCCTTTATAAAATCTCTTTCCTTCAGACTTAAAACTTCTCCGCGTACAAGCCTTGTATAAGAAACCCAATCTGTAAACCCCATTACTAGAATTAATGTTATTAAACTAGGTCCGAATACTCCGATAAGTACTAACATTATTAAGATGCTTGGTAAGGCTAAGAATGCATCTGTAATTCTCATAACCACTGCATCAATCCAGCCTCCAAGGAAACCAGAGATTATCCCTAAGAATGCCCCAATAGCTCCTGACAATATTACAGCACATATACCGACAAGCAAGGATACTCTTGATCCATAAATAATTCGGCTAAGAACGTCCCTTCCTAAATTATCTGTCCCAAGAATAAATTCTGCTGATCCACCTTCCACCCAAAATGGAGGTTTTAAAATATTAGCTGAATTAACTTTAGCTGGATCATGCGGCGAAATAGCTGGAGCTAATATAGCCAATAAGATAACAAGTAATACTACGATTAACCCAGTTAAACCTGTCCTGCTTTTAAACAAGAGCATTGACCATCTTTTAATTGGACTAACTTTTTTTTCAATTTCATAGGATACTTGTACAGGGGAGCTAATTTTTTGGGTATTAATAGTCACTGTTTCTTACCTCCTTCTTATTCATATTTAATCCTTGGATCAACGATTCTATATAAAATGTCTCCCACCATATTCATAACAATTACTAATATCGATATTATAAAAACGCCAGCCTGGACAATAGACATGTCACGAGAGTTAACTGCTTGGACAAGCAGTTGACCTATACCTGGATAAGCAAAAACAGTTTCTGTTATTAAAGATCCTCCAATGAGAAAAGGCAATTGAACCGTCATAATAGTGATAATTGGAATTAAACAATTTTTAAATGCATGGCGATATATAACCACATAATTTCTTAGCCCCTTGCCAATTGCTGTACGAACGTAATCTTGATTTAGTGCTTCAAGCATATTTGACCGAATTAATCTTGTCATTTCTGCTGCAGTTCCGCCACCTAACGTCAATGCTGGCAAAATCATATGCCAGAATGTCCCACTTCCAGAAACAGGGAATATAGGAAATAATACAGCAAATAATAGAATGAGCATCAGCCCTTGCCAGAAATTTGGCATAGCTTTTCCTAATACAGATGTGCCTGTAATAAAAAGATCAACATAAGAGTTTTTTCTAGTGGAAGACCAAACACCAAGTGGTATTGCAATAATTATCGCTATTAACATTGCTAATCCGCCCAATTGTGCAGATGCCGGAAGCCTATCCAGCACAATATCTAAAGCATCCATATTATAACGAAATGATTCGCCAAAATTACCAGTCATCATATTTTTAAGAAATATCCAATACTGCATTAAAAAGGGTTGGTTTAACCCTAAAGCTTCTCTTAAAGTAGCTACTTCTTCGTTCGTAGCAGTATCTGGTAACATTAAAGATACTGGGTCTCCAGCTAAATAAACAAGTACAAATACGATAAAAGAAATAATAAAAAGAACGGGTATAATCTGAAATAAATATTTACTTAAATACCTTTTCAATTGAACACCTCCGATAAAACTAAATATTCAGAATTCTATTTTTTTTATAAGAGAATTTATATCACCTCTCACATTTGCATGTTGTTTTATCTTTTGGATAATTCACTTACTCTGATTAAGTTGTGACCTAATTTATTAAGAGAAATTTATACTTCATCTTATTCTCCTATTACCAATAAACTTTTTCCTATATAAGGAAATTACGAAACTATCTTTTTTAAGATCATCCGCATCTTTTTCTATTAAAACTATTGCTCTATATGCCCCTTCTCAATGTCGTTAAAATATCCCACCACGCTCTCAAAATGGTGATTAAAAATACTACAAGTACTAATACTCTAAATATCAGGAAAAAATATAGTCATAATAAAAGGGAATTTTTTTATACTTTACATCACTCCATAATGTTATATTTTATAACTTAGCTGATTAATGTCTATTATAGATAGCCTTAGTAATAAATAAAAGAACCTATAATTCATAAGATTCATAACTATTAGTTATAACATACTAATAATCACGTTTTATATAATTATATTGTTAGGTTTTCTTACACGAAAATTTATTTTTATTATTTTTTATGTACAATAAGTTTATTAATATTTGCTAGTAGAAGGGAGTAATAATGGAGCTTAGACAAATAGAATATTTTGCAGAGGTAGTTAAACACTCAAGTTTCACCAAAGCATCAGATTTCACCAAAGCATCAGAGTATCTTAATGTATCCCAACCTGCTATCAGTAAGGCAATTCGCAAACTAGAAGCAGAACTTAATATCATGTTATTTAAAAGAACCTCTAAAGGTTTAACATTAACTGATGCAGGAAAAATTGTTCTCAAAAATACTAGTTTTATCTTAGATTCCTTCAGCAATATAAAGCTAGAGCTGGAAGATACAATTAATTTAAAAAATGGGGAACTAAATATTGGTATTCCACCTATCATTGGGACAACTTATTTCACTGAATATATTTCAAAGTATTTAACTTTATATCCAGAAATAAACTTAAATCTATTTGAAATAGGCACAAATAGTATAAAGGCAGAATTGGAAGAGGGTAACTTAGATATTGGACTAATATGCAGTCAAATTCATTCAGAAAACAACTTAGTCATAAAGCAGATTATGAAGGATCCTCTAAGACTAGTCGTACACTCAGATCATCCGCTTGCTGCTAAGAAAATAGTCTCTATTAATGAATTAAAAGATGAACCTTTTATTATGTTAAGAAAAGATTTTTCATTACACACTAAATTAATTGAATACTGCTCTCTTTATAATTTTCACCCTAAAATTGTTTTAGAAAGTTCACAAAAAGAATTTATGCTTGAAATGGTTAATTCCAAACTAGGTATATCTATACTTCCAGAAAAAACGTGTAATAATATAAAGCAATTAGCGATTACTACAATCCCTTTAAAAACAAGCAATTTAAATCTAGAGTTAGGAATTGCCTGGAAAAAGACCGAATATATCCCTTATGCATTAAGAGCATTTATTTCCTTATTTAATTAAAGCTGTTTAAGGTAGTTTGTCTACACTTTTAGAATTATACTTACAAAACACCCGAATAACTATTATAGTATAATTACGATTAAAAAATCAGATATAATTTCCTAAAGTGCGGATAATATTCTTCATTTAGATTCAGCAATTTATATGGCTTATTCACTTATATACAAATAAAATATCCTCTCAAGTAAGAATATGGTTATTTCCATATAATTACTCAAGAGGATATTGATTTCCATCCGCAAAGTACACTTTCCTACTGCTTGTTCTTTTTTGATAGGAGATGTGGTATTAAATAAGACGAATCCTGTTTATTAGGGCTTCGTAAACAGCGTATTCAGATTAAAGTTCGATTCTTCTACTGGCCATCCATTTAATCATAGCTGGATCAGCATGAGAGAAAAATTGGCTTTCACCTACATTGAGAGTCGCGATTGCTTTCTTATCTTCTTCATTAAGTTGGAAATCAAAGACATCAATGTTTTCAGCCATTCTTTCAGGTTTAGTTGATTTGGCCAGAACCACGATATCATTTTCCACTAACCAGCGAACAATCACTTGTGCAACTGACTTGTTATATTTTTTACCGATTGAAGTTAACACTTCATTTGTGAAGATACCATTTTTCCCTTCAGCAAAAGGTGCCCAGGCTTCTGGTTGGATACCTTCAGCTTTTAAAGCCTCGATTGCTTCAGTTTGTTGCTGGAATGGATTGATTTCAATTTGATTTACAGCTGGGGTAACTTCATTGAACTCTGCTAAATCAACAGCACGATCAACAGCAAAATTTGAAATACCAATTGCACGAATTTTTCCCGCCTTGTGTAATTCCTCCATTGCTCTCCAAGCACCATAAACATCATTGAAAGGTTGATGAATAAGCAGTAAATCCACATAATCTAAACCTAAGCGATTAAGTGACCCTTGAAATGATTCCATCACTCCGTTATAAGATGCATTTTCAACCCATATTTTCGTTGTAATAAATAATTCTTCTCGGTCAATGCCTGAGTTTTTTATACCTTGTCCAACTTCAGATTCATTCATATATGATTGAGCAGTATCGATGTGACGATATCCTGCCTTAATTGCATCAATTACAGCTTGTTCTGTTTCTTCCTTTGGAATTTGGTAGACTCCGAATCCTAAAATTGGAATTTCAATACCGTTGTTTAAGGTTACATTTTTCATGTTAATTCCTCCATTTAATTATTTTAGAAACAAATTGACTTTCTTACACGCATTCGAATACTTTTAAAGATGTGAAGGATTGTTACCTTCTTTTGTTAATAGCTCAGAACGTGATAATGAACGGGCTAAAATAAAAAGAACTGAGGCGCACACAACTGAAATCGCACTGACCCAAGTGATTACCATAATAGAAATGCTACTTACTGTAATACCTCCAATACCTGCTCCTGCTGCAAAACCAAGTTGAACAAAAGAACTATTAAGACTAAGCACTATTCCGGATGCCTTTGGTGCTAGAGATACCAAATTAAAATTCTGAGTTGGACCAAACATCCAAACGGCAACTTCCCAAAGCATTAACATAACAACCGAAAAGACTATCCACTTAGAACCAGCAGATAACAATACTAATGCTATAAGTTGGAGCAACATGGAGCCCATGAGTGTACGAAAGGTACCAAAACGATCAGCGAATAGACCACCTATTTTAGAACCAACTACACTTGCAAGGCCCATTGCAAAAAGAACGACACTTATTTCATGTTTAGCCGCAGGCATAATTTCTGTCAAATAGGGAGTTATATACGTATCGACAACCGAAAAGCCTATAAAGATAAAGAAGGTAACTCCAAGCGTAACTGCAATTTGTGGATTTTTTAATGGAGCCATTCTCTTGCTGAAAGGCATAGCCCCTTCTCCTTCCAAGTTTGGAATAGCTTTTGCAACAACAAATACTGAGAGTAAGCTAAAGATACCGATAATCCAGAAGATTGTTTTCCAATCATAAGATCCAGCGATAACACGTCCTATTGGTACTCCAAATACAAGAGAAGAGCTATAGCCCATCGCGACATTGGCCATTGCCCCACCCTGTTTGCCAGGTGAGGCAAGTTTTGCTGCAATAGAATAGGCAGTAACTACAAATACACCAGATCCTATTCCAAGTAGAACACGAGATGCCATTAAAAAGCCAAAGCCCGTAAAAGCCAGTGTTGATATGATTCCTATTAAGATAATTGATAGAGCCAGTAACAATTGTTTACGCTGGCTCATTTTTGCAGTTGCAACCATTACTACAGGTGTTCCAATTGCATTTCCAAGTGCGAATACTGTAACAAGTTGGCCAGCAGTTGATACGGACACACCAACAGATTCAGCAATTTTATCTAACATTCCTACAATCCCGAATTGGGAGGTGCCTACAAAGAAACTAATTAGTGCGAGCATGTAAATTTTCCAAGTATTATTCAAGTTGTATCATCCCCTTCCTTTCAATCAAGCAACAATAATACTGAAAGGATTCACCTATTTATTATGACTTATTTAGTTTCTCATTAGGTAACACATTCCTACCTATTCTTTGCCTATTCTTCTCATTTTTTGAAATACAACTGATAGTAATCACAATCAATTTCAAAGAAGAGAAGACATCTCTTTACATGTTTATCTATTCTGTTTTGTGGGGAGTGTCTATTGCCTGTTCTTTAATCTGTTCAATTGCATTATTAAATCCATCTGGGGTACCACTCGAACCAGCAAGTCGCCCCACATTAACCTCATCAATACTCTTACCTATCACAACCTTTGGAACTGCTTTTGCAAAGCGTTTTTGCAAATCGAGGGAAGTTTCATTCGTCGCGTGTGGGGTAACTTCAACATCAGTAATTAATTTATCTCTAAGCGTAACTTTAACTGTAATAGATGAAGGCAGACTTCCATATTCGCCAGTAGCTTGATATTCACCATCTCTATAGTCGGAGTCAGTTTCTAGATTAATATTTGTTTTAGAACGATTAGAACTAACATTGTTAACCTTTGTCGTTTTAATTTCATCTTCTTTATTTATAGAACATGAGCATAAAATCAGCGATATCGTTACTCCTGATATTGTTTTATATAAAATATTCTTATTCAATTTAGATTTTACACTCCCTCTTAAGATTGATAATTATCCTAATTATCTTTACGTAAAGATATCCCCTTCGAAATTCTTCGATATTTCAACGCAACCATCTGAAAACATTCTTACAAAGGAAAAATCAAAATCCTTTGTAAGTATGTCCCCACTTACAAAGAATAATGCAGTAGCCAATCCATCAGCAATTGCCGTTGTATCCGCAATTACCCACGTAGCAACTATATCTTTAACTGGGATGCCAGTTCGCCCATCAAAAACATGATGATAACCATTTCCCCATGACCTTCTATTGACTGCTGAAGCACAAAGGGATTTATTTTTAATGTTAACTACCCCTATTACTATTTCAGGATTAAAAGGGTGTTCAAGTCCAATCATAGTACCTGTGTGCCCCAAGTGAAGGATGTCTCCACTGCCGTCAATAACGAAATCATTATGTCCTACTTGAAGGAGCATGGATGAGATTATATCTACTAGATATCCCTTGCCTACTGCACCTATGTCAATTACAAATGGCCGTTTCGTTACTAGTGATTGCTTTTTACGTATGACATCCTTTGACCAATTCGGTCTTCCCAAGATATGTGCTTTTGCTCTAACTTTGTCTGAAGCTGGTTGTAAGGAGTATTTTCGATCATACCCTAGAAGTTCAAGATCTAGTCCTATAAGTGGATCTATAGCACCTAATGTTAACCTATGGAGTTGGTCATAGAGATTGAATAGCTCAAGTGAATCCTCTGGAAACTCAAAAATCCCACCAAAAGATGCGTTAGCAACCTTAGAAATTAGAGAATCAACTCGGAATCTGGAGTATACTTTTTCAAACTGTTCAATCCGTTCTAGAATTTTCCACTCCAATGTTTTCTCTAATGGCTCTATGGTCACGACTTCCCAATTACATCCTATTGCCTCAAAGAAAAATGTATAGTTTAAAGGAATTTCTGCATTCATAAATAAGACTCCTGCTTTTGTTATTTTATCTCTACATATAATCAACTATTAATAACATCGTTTCTTTCTTCCTACAATTTCCCCCGAGTGTTCTTGTGTTTCTATTCTTTTTTATCTGCTCTAAATTTATCCATTTATAACTGAAGGAAAATCTTAAAACTAAATTCTATTGAAACACTTATCATCACCTCAAAGTAATTTCCCTATGACCAATAATTCTAAACTATTTCGTAATGATTTTTCCAGCTTCTTTAACCATCTTCTTTCGACAATTACCTTTGTTAATTATATTATGCCCCGTATCTTTACTCTCTGTTATCCTATTCCTTTCAAATGTTTGCCTAATCCTTTCAAGACTACTTACATACAGCTAGAGCATGCTATATAATACAACTAATCCAAAATTAAAAGGAGGATATTAATGCCTAATCCAATTTATAGCCAATATGAAGAGCTAACGGATTTTATTAGAGGGTATTCAAATATAAATGGAACACACCAAACAGCAATACCATCTTTATTTTTTTCTCGGCAAACAAGTGAAATTGGTCCATCATACGGAGTTCATAAAACTTCATTATGTATAGTTGTTCAAGGATTAAAGGAAGTTTATCTTGCACAAGACCAATATATATATGGTCCTTCCGACTATCTTATAACCTCCCATAATGTACCAGTTACTGGTCAAGTTTTAAAGGCTTCCAACAACGATCCTTATTTGTCCCTGAAACTCGAATTCACACCAAATCAAATACTAGAGGTTTTGAATGATGCTGGTATAAGGACTGTTGCCAGGAACAATACTAAAAGAGCTATGTATATCAATAAAATTGAGTCAGCATTATTAGATGCAGTACTTAGACTTGTACGATTGTTAGAAAACCCCAATGATATTCCAGTCCTTGCCCCATTAGTCACAAAGGAAATTCTCTACCGTGTCCTACAAGGGCGAAATGGCATGGCGCTGGAGCAAATAGCCATTGAGGCAAGTAGTACAAACCGCATACATAATGTTATTGACCAAATTATTAAAAACTATGATAGACCATTTCGAGTGGAAGAGCTTGCCGACATTGCAAATATGAGCGTTTCATCCCTACACAGACACTTTAAGGAAGTTACTGCGATGAGTCCTATACAGTATCAAAAACAACTAAGATTACAGGAAGCTCGTCGATTATTATTATCAGAGACAACGGATGCTTCCGATGTTGCTTTTCAAGTAGGCTACGAAAGTCCATCACAATTTAGTAGAGAATATTCCCGAATGTTTGGTTTCCCGCCAATAGAGGACATAAAACGACTTAGAGCCGAAGTTGAACAACCAATAAAATCCTGAAGATGGTTTAAATTAGAAAAACCTAGCTACCAAGAAGGCAGCTAGGTTTTTTGTATACTAATATCTCGTTTAATATCTATCTATTAATAAGTCATTTACCTCTTACCTTTTCATTCTTCTGAACAAATTTTAGAGCATAATGAGTTCCGCTAATATAAATGCCCATAATAGAAAGGTAATCAACTAGAAATCCAAGAACGGAATCAGCAAGTAGGAAACTAGCAAAAGGATCATAAATGACTAGTTTAGATTCCAAATCTCTTTCGAAGGACGTCTTTACTCCATAAATAACTATGAGTACTGCCACAAGACGCAATCCAATCAAACGGATACGACTTCCCCCTGAAATACCAGTCATTTTACGCATTGAATTAACAATAACCCCCCAGGAAACCCCAATATGAATAGCCATGAAAATAAATCCCCAATAGGCTGTTATAACATGTATTTGTCGAAAAATCATATCATCGTTTACTTCCATAAAAGGGAATATGTCCTGTGATATTGGCAGGGAACTAATCAGCACCACAACCATCGATACGAGAAATAGCAAATTCACTACTACTTTTAGTAGACGTCTCAGATTGTACTTCCCTTTCATAATAGTCTTATACCATCGTCTGTTTAAAATATTATGCACAATGAAAAAGACCAGTAAGATTCCTCCTAGTAATTCGTGGATGGTATTTCCTGTAATCTGATAAGCCATTGCGAACAACATAAGAAATGTCATTCCTAAATCAATAACAAGTCTTATTACCATAATTGGCTTCATAAGTTCACCCCTTTCTCGTTTTATAGAATAGATTCTATAAATTATTCTCTATTTAAGAAGGCTGGCAGCGTCATAGGTGCTGCCAACTTTTCTTCTCTTATTCCTAATTGAAATAGAGAATAATT
>NZ_DALZDK010000011.1:33298-68788 GCF_031978665.1 Niallia sp.
GAAATAGAAGGACATCAATACTTTTTGGATCATTCCTTCTTTTTCCTCATCGGAAATGACAGCAAGCTCTTCCCCTTCAATAGTGTCAGATGAAGTATTATTCAAATCACGCCACTTATCGTTTAGCTCCATTACTTCCCAGTCACTTGGATGAATGCCTACCATTCCAACATCTGCTCCGCTGTCTCCCTGTGCTGTAACATCTTGAAGATCAAAGCTCTCCATTTCATCAAACGTATTTAAATAATCATCACGTTCGCGGTTCGCATGACAAGAAAAGCAGCGGCCAATGTCAGACTCATAATCCACAGACCCATCGGCTAAAAAGTCCTCATATTGCCAATCTCCATTTTGAGGGGTACCTTCTGGGGTCACGTTACCCCAGCCAGCGCGCTTTTCCATAACGAAAATATGTGACAGTTCTTCCTCCCTATAAATCTCGAGAGTGACTACCGTACCGTCAGGAATAGGCTCTCCATTCTGAATAGCTTCAATGGCTTCACGACTTGTAAAAAGTTCCTCTCTGACATTGCCTCGATTAACAGTTGTGTAATTTACACCCTTCGTATAATCTTCTGGAAATTGAACCTGTCCACGTTCATAGCCACTTGATGTTTCCTGCTGTGTGCTATCATTGGATTCGTTTGATGCATTGGATTGATTTACTGCATTTGATTCACTCATTTCACTGTTGTTGCAAGCAGCGAGAATGACAGACAGAATCAAAGCAAAAGCAAGCATAAACTTTTTCACCCTGTTTTCCTCCTTTGATTTTGGCTGTTTTTTCATATATAAAGTAAAGACAGTGGTTTTCTGTCTAATACCTATTCATTTAGTTTGTGTAAACCCAGTAAGAATGTTCAGCACAAACGATTATTTATTATTTTCTGTTGAAATGGAGTGATGATTAAAATCCGGTAAATCCTCTAAATAAAGGAGATAGCCAGGCGATTATTTTTGTCATCCAATTAAAGTACAAGAGAATGCCTATTCCTATCATCAGCAATCCGCCAATGATTATATAGACTTGACTATTCTTTTTTAACCATCTCATTTTATCGATAAAGATTGACATGAAAAAGAAGGGAATAGAAAATCCTATCGAATAGAACATCATATAAAGAAGACCTTTTCCAGGATCTGATACCCCTAGAGCGAACACACCGGCGAGTATCGGACCTGTGCATGGAGTCCATCCAGCTGCAAAGCCTAACCCTATTAATACAGAACCAGCATAACCAGCTGGTCTTTCCTGAAATTGCATCCTTTTATCACTTAGCAAAAAGGCAAATTTAAGGATACCTGTAAGAAGTAGCCCGAAGAACACCATGATAATTGCACCTATTTGTCGCAATAGATCTTGGTACTCCAAAAAAATGGTGCCAATGAACGAGGTGGATAATCCTAATGCTAAGAAAATAACCGAGAATCCCAGCAAAAATAAAATCGTATGAATGAAAGCATTTCTTCTAAAGATTCCTCGATCGGACTTTATATCTTGGATCGACAATCCTGTAATATAAGAAAGAAAAGCTGGATATAACGGCAATGTACAAGGAGAGATAAACGATAAAACCCCTGCTCCAAACGCTAGTAAGATGTTTAACTGTTCCATTTACTCGACACCCTTCAGTTCACGGTTTTATCATTTCCATATAATTTCGTACATCCTCTTCCGTCATTGGACCGGTCAATACCTCGAGCACCTTTCCCGTCTTGTCTATTAGGAAAGTGGTCGGAATGGGCGTTATATCGTAGGCTTCCGTAACCGCACGGTCTCTATCTTTCAGTACGGTAAATGTAAGATCGTGCTGCTGAACAAAAGAGTTTATAGCCACGTCACTCTCCTCGATATTAACAGCTACTACTTCTATACCAAGGTTTTTATAGTGGCTATACTGTTTTTCCAAATAAGGCATCTCCCTCTCACACGGTTGACACCATGATCCCCAGAAATTCAGAAAAACTCCTTTGCCTCTCAGGTCTGATAGTTGTACTGTATTTCCACCTGTGTCTTCCAGGACAAAATCTGGTGCTAGATCTCCTGCCTGAACACGGATATTTTCTGTAAATAAGTGCTGATATAATGTGTAGGAAATCGCTAAAACCATTACAAGCAATAGACTTAGACGAATGATAAACCTTGTTTTTTTCTTTTTCATCTAGACCTCCTTTTTACTTAGTTGCCATCCTGCTTTTTTTCAAAAAAATAGTATATTAAGCATAAGAGTGTAAACCGGCAATAATTAAGTTAACAAAAATTAAGTTGAAGACAATTATTCCAAAGCCAATTACGCCAAGCCAGGCAGATTTCTCTCCTTGCCAGCCTTTTGACAGCCTAAGATGTAAATAAGCAGCATAAAATAGCCAGGTAATGAGCGCCCAAACCTCCTTAGGATCCCACCCCCAGAAACGAGACCACGCAATTTGAGCCCAAATCATCGCAAAAATGAGTGCCCCCAATGTGAAGATAGGGAATCCAATCGCGACTGATCTATATCCAATTTCATCCATTAGATCAAGATTCATATTTTTCGTTAATGGCTGAAGAGCTGCCGAAATTCTCTTCCTTAAGACTAATCTGAGGACGCCATATAAGATTAACCCTGTAATAGCGGACCAGATGACTGTATTCAGTTGTCCTGCAGCAATAATGGCTGGCATCTCCACAAAAGCTTCCATTCTTCCGCTCGTAAGCAGCACCCCTTGATTCGGCCCTACCAGAGATGGGAGGTTATAGATCAGTTCTTCTTCTTGATTATTTTTATCTACCCATTGATAAACTGCTTCATAATCCATTGCTCTATATATGCTTGTAAGGATGACAAAGGCAATGATTGCGACAATCATGAACATGATGACCTCGAGCCAAAAGGTCTTTTTTGATTTTTTCGTCTGGTTGACAGAACGAATTAAATAAAGTACACCTGCAATAAAACTGCTGGCGAGAATTGCAGAGCCTAATGCGGTTGTGGTAACATGAATCGCTAGCCAATCTGATTGCAAGGCAGGTATTAACGGGGAAACATCCGTTGGAAACATGCTTGCATAAGAGATAATCAATAGAGTGATTGGCAAAGTGAATAAACCTAAAATGGTCACTTTATATAAAAAGTAAAGGACAATGAATGCCAATACAAACATCATCGAAAAAGCAGTGATAAACTCGAACAGATTGCTTACTGGCGCATGTCCAGCTGCATACCATCTTGCTATAAAATAACCTGCATGTGCACCAAAGCCTAAAATCGTTGTGCTGATTGCGACTTTTGCCCAATTAGTTGGCTTCTTGTATTCTTTTCTTCTGTCCCTAATCGCGCCCCCAAAAAGAAAGGTTGCCGTTAAATAGAGTAAGAACGCCGCATAGAGTAAGTTGCTACTAAGATCTATCAAGCCTTTTATCCCTCCTTCTATTCATTACCCGTTGTATTTTGTGTTTGATCGATTACTTTTTGAAAGCTGGTTTCTGTTAGTATATGGTTTATTTCCTTTTGAATACCGTACCAATTTTTATTGGTATGTCCTGCAATAAAGAGCGTATCCCTCTTTCGTATAATCCATATTCGGCGATGATTCCAGTACATTCCCTGAACGACGCCAATCATAAAAATAGCTCCTCCCACTCCTAGAAACCACAGCGTATTATCTTTACGAACAGTTAGGGAAGAGACACTTTTTGTTTCCGCGCTTACGAATTCCATTTTCAACCGATTATCGCCGCTTAGTTCCATTGTTTGCTGAATGGCCACAAACGATTTTTCTCCTTCTGGATTATCAGGAGATATCATGTTAAAGTAAAACGCTGGATTATCAGGCGTTTGTGATCTTGTGGAAGGCTGACCATCACTATTAAAGTGAAAATTCGGGAAATATTCAAGGATTTCCACTTTATAATTATTATCTAGCTCATAGCTCCTCTGTGGATTGATCAAATCGATTTCAATCTCGCCAAATCTCTCGTTTGCGTTTTGATCCACTAACTGAAAGGTGAGCGTATTTAGTTCATTTAACTTATAGGACACCTGATAAAGAGCATAAGAATCATACTTTAAAGGCTGGTTAACCCTTATTTGCTCACTCTTTATTTTTTTCAGCTTTGGAGTTTCTCCGTAAAGTATCTCCCCTTCCCTTTCATAAAGGGTTACATTGGTTTGATAATTCCTTATTATATTTCCATCTGACTCTTCTGAAAGAGAATTAGCAGAAA
The DNA here is from genome assembly GCF_031978665.1 of Niallia sp. NCBI lineage: Bacteria > Bacillati > Bacillota > Bacilli > Caryophanales > Bacillaceae > Niallia > Niallia sp. The sequence goes on from NZ_DALZDK010000011.1 coordinate 37,506, forward strand.
CTTCCCCTTCTTGATCTTTCTCGTATGTTTCTATAAGAAATATGTCACTATGCAAATAATACTTTCCATCGGTTCCGGGGATAACAACGGTTTCGCCGTCCCGAATCCAAAGAGATTCGTCTACATACATGCCTGGTACAAATCGAAGCATTCCACCAATCAGAAAGATAATAAGGCCAACATGATTCACATACGGACCCCATCTTGAAAAACGGTTTTTTTCCGCTAAGATGTTCCCATTTTCCTCTCGAACGTGGTAATGTTTTTTCTTTAGCTTGGAATTCAATACAACAAGCTGTTCATCGACATGCTCCTCTAGCTTTGTTTCACTAAAGAGACGTTGTCTTTGCATGAAGCTTTCATGGCGTGTCACTCCTTGATTTTTTAAGGAGCGATATAATGGAATAACCCTGTCCAGACTTGCAATGACCAGCGACATTCCAAGTGCTGCCAGCAGGATAAAGTACCACCAAGATCCATATAAATTGTTAAATCCTAATTGGTAGTATATTTGACCGAATAAGCCGTAGTGGTCTCGGTAATAATCACCTGCCTCTACTGTTTGAGGGATATACATTTCCTGTGGCAAAATGGTGCCAATAATAGATGCGATTAAAATAAGAACAATAATCCAAACTCCTACTTTAACGGAGGAAAAAAAGTTCCAAATCTTATCAATTATCGTCTTCTTATATGTTTTTGACCGTCTTGCACTCCCTTCGTACCGCATGTTAACTGAATTATCAGAATCACCATCGCCAATAACTCTCCCGCACGACTCACAAAGAATGGTTCCATATGGATTAACATGACCGCATTTGCATTCTACACGTTCCATTATGATGTTCTCCTAATTGATTTAGATATTACTTTTTCAAACTCTGTAAATCCCTATTATTTATTATTCATGTTTAAAACTATCTATCTAGTAACTTTCAATCTAATTTAACTTTATTTTAATTATGCCCTAATTTTTATTATTATTTTTGCATAATCCTTCTAAATGTTTGCTCAATTCTATTACTTTCTATAAACAACATAAGAATATTTAATATCTATAAAAAATATAGAGTTACACAAAATACTATAACCATTAGAATAGTGTGACATTTTAATAACAAAAAGAAAATCGGCTCCCTTACTATCTATTTGCTGTTCCTTATAATTAATAATCTTTTTGTAAGACATAATGTTAACTTTCAAGCAAGAAATATACTCACCTTTTTTGATAACATCCTTTAACACAATTTTTATATGGTTTAAGTTTATCTTTTTTAACCCAATAGTCAGCAACATTATCTATTTAACACAGAAAGTTCTATTCTATAAAGCTTATCATCGTTTTCTTGTGGATTCCCACGCCCTTCTGAATTATTACTCATAAAATAAAGAGTACCGTCTTCAATTAAAACATCGCGAATTCTACCATGGCCAGTTATTACTTCTCGGTATTCACCCGTATCAAGGTCAAATTCTAAAAGAGCAGTTCCTCTTAATGCCGCAATGTACAATTTGTTATCATCAAAATCCATACCAGACGGTTCCAAAGTTTCCTCTTCCTAGTTTAATAATTGTAGGTGTTTGCTACAAATATGCAATCTTTGAATTCCCCTAGAACTTGAAGACAATGAGGAGTATTAACTAGAAAAATCCTCTTGGTAGTTATTCTCTTGATTTAGATAAAACGTTAAAAGAACCTCCTGTATCATTTTCTCTTTTTCCTCATCTTCGTTCTCTTGATCATCAAGTAAGCTACTTTCCCCTTCATGAGGATTTAACTTATCATTCATGTTAATGTCCTGAGAATCAACCTGATTAAAAGCCATCACTTCCCAGCCCTCCCCTAACAGGGAATTTGCACTATTTTCCATTGATGCGGTAGCATCCAATTCAAAACTCTTCATCTCATCGAGTCTGTACATATAGTCATCCTGTTCCTGATTCGCGTGGCAGGAAAAGCAACGACCAATGTCTTCATCGTATGCCACCGTCTCGTCGGCAGAAAATACCTGGAATTCCCATTCCCCATTTCGCTCTTCTGGCGGGTACTGTGCACCCCAGCCATCTCGCTTCTCCATCACAAAGTATACGGATAGCTCTTCATCATTAAAGATCTTGTATGTAATTACAGTGCCGCTCGGAATCAGTTGCCCGTCCTGGACCGCTTCAATTGATTCTTGGTTCGTGTAGATTTCCCCTCTCATGTTCCCACGATTTACAGTCGTGTAGAGCACACCTTCGTCGTAATTCTCCGGGAATTTGATAAGGTCACGATCTGCTCCTGGTTCCTGTTGGGAATTATCACCAGATGGCTCCTGTTCGGATGTGACATTTGTGTCATTGTTGCTGTTGCAAGCAGTAAGAGTGATGGCCATCACTAGGATAAATACCTGACCTATCAGTTTTTTTATAATCTTTTCCCCCTTATAAATTTCGTATTTGTATTGCTATCTTCGTCTTTAAGAACAGATATCAGGCTCCTCATCTGATCATAAATGGGCTGGGTATTTTGCAACAAAAGCTTATCCGTTCATTTTACTTTGATTCTGAAAGTGTGATTCTGTATAACTTATCGTCTTTTTCATAGATATTCCTACGCGTATCTATTTTATTGCTAGTTAAATAAAGAAAGTTAACTACAATTATCTCATCTCGAACCATCAAGTCAGATATTAATTCTCATTGTCCACCTGTTTCAAGATCAATTTCTAATAAGTCAGAACTTCATAATACTGCAACATATAATTTGTTATCCCAATAGTCCATCATTATTCTCAATTTCTGTTTGCAACAATGGTTTGTATGCAGATCTCTTACTTGCCTTTCTTGTTCCACAATTATGTCTTTAATCGCTAGGATATGGCTATAGGGTCTCAATTTCAAAAAATATTGCCACCAACCCTTTCGTGATTTGATTTGCTATTAAGCACATGTGTTACCCGAATCGGAAAATAAGTCACAAGAATATTCTTTTCGGACCAATATCTTCCATTTTTTACCTTTAAAATGCGGCTTGCACCTACTATGTAAGGTAAAATGTGCCACACACAAGGTATAAGTAGTTGAGAAATAGTGCAAAGGGCCGGAATTTTTGGATCAGTCTTTCCTAAATATCGATGTACTTATTGCCATTACTATTTATCAATGATAACTAATAAACTTAAACTAGCGGATGACAAAATCTAAACAATTTCTAAACAAAGAGAAACCATTCCACTCATCAAATAGTTACCTAATGAAGAGGATTATTAATGTGGAAAACAGGTCGTACAAACAACAATTATACCGAGAAATTAAAAGTGCAGGCTATAACACTTGTGAACGAATGGAAAATGTCTTATCAAGAAAAGGCAGACTGCTTGGTGCTCGGAATATAACGTAGGTTGGTTTGTGTATAAAGCGGTATCAGGAAAGTAAGGCATTTGAATAGGAAACCTTCCATATAGGACGAGCGAAGACGAAGTTTGGCAAACTGGAAGAAGAAATGGCATATTTAACAACGGAGATCGAGTACTTAAAAGCGGTATCCAAACCTACACGGCGAGTGACGAGTAAAGCTAACCGATGTTAAATGCATTGAAGAAATGAGATTCATGTATCCACTTAAATGGCGTCTTAAACTGGTAACTGACATTTCATACATTCGCGTAGGAGAGCGTTTTGTATACCCCATCGTGAGCCAGGATCTCTACAACAAAACTGGTGCAGGCAATTTACGAATATATTTATGAACGCTTTCAGAAAAAACTAAACGACCGATCTCTGGTAATAGAATCGGTCGTATCATAAAGATGTCATTTAATCGTGTCTTCTTGACAGGGTTATGACCACGGAGCATGTTATTTCTGTATATGTTTCACTACCCTTTCTGGTTTACAGGTTTAATCGATAACCTGCCCCCCAGACGGTTTCAATTATTCTCGGTTTGGAGGAATCTTCCTCGATTTTTTCCCGAATGCGATTGATGTGAACCGTAACGGTGGCACTGTCACCGATATAATCATGTCCCCATATATTTTCAAAAAGCTGTTCTTTGGAGAAAACGATATTCGGGTTCCTAGCAAGGAACTTTAGCAGTTCAAACTCCCGGTTAGGAAATTTTATTTCTTGTCCGTCTCGGTATACCTTCCAACTGCGGGGCATTATCCTTAAGTTGCCAATTTGGACTACGCTATCTTCCGCAGTTCGAGAGGATGCATTCGTCAGACGATTATAGCGATTCAAATGTGATTTGACCCTGGCCACCAGTTCCGCAGGGTCGAAAGGCTTTGCTATATAGTCATCCGCCCCCAAGCCAAGGCCACGAATTTTATCAATGGATTCCGTTTTGGCGGTCACCATCAGAATTGGAATTTCAGTCTGATTGCGGATTTCCCGACAAATATCATAACCGTTGCATCCTGGAAGCATAACATCTAGAATCAAAAGATCATAGCTGCCTTCCAAGACGGTTTTCACTACCTTGCTGCCATCTGCCACAATTTTCGTTTCAAATCCGCTGATCTCCAAGTAATCCTTTTCCAGCATAGCAATTTCGGCATCGTCTTCAGCAATCAATATTTTCGTCATGCACTTCCTCCTTTCGCTGAGGGAAACGTCATCGTAAATTTCAGCCCCTGATCGTTTTCAGCAATAACTGTTCCACCTTGTGCCTCAATGATATATTTCACGATATACAATCCGAGACCGTTTCCATCGCTGTTTTGGTTGTTTCTTGATTCATCGCCGCGGTAAAACTGTTCGAAAAGGTGGGGGAGCTTCTCTGGCGATACCCCGCTTCCGTTATCCGTAAAGCAAAGTACTTCATTTTCGTTTTCCTGAGTAACCTTCATAGAGAGCTCTATCGGAACTACTCCTGCATATTTCAGCGCATTCTCCACGAGATTAGCCAGTACCTGCCTCATTTGCTCTGTGTCAATCCTGACCAGATGATTACTGCCCGATATCTCAACGCGAATGGAAGCATTCTTATGCTTCAAATCATCCTGAATATCGAGAGCAAATTTCTGGGTGAATTTTCCAAGGTCTGTTTCTACCGGAAAAAATGGCAGATTACCGGTTTCCAACTTTGAAAAATAGAATAATCTTTGCAGCAGCACGTCCATATCAGATGCTTTTTTGTAGGCAATGGAGAGATATTGCGCTTGTTTTTCCGGCGTGTTGGCGATTCCATCCTGCAAGCCTTTGATATATCCTTTGACAGAAGTGAGCGGCGTTCTCAAATCGTGGGAAATGCCGGAAATCATGTCGGTACGGGCTTTTTCATAGGCGGCGTTTTTATCCTGCTCTTCTTTGAGATGAAACTGCATCTGGTTGAAGGAGATACATACGGTTTCAAATTCGTCCTTGCCTGTATTGATGATCGGTGTTGATAAATCACCTTCCTCAATGCGCTTGGCACTTTCGGTCAATTGATGGATCGGTGTCATGATGTGTTTGACAAGACGCTTGGTAAGTAGCTGACTAATGATCAAAAGGACAGCAATGGCGGCAAGTCCCACAAGTAGAAAGGTGATTAAAAATTTTTCAAAATAGTCTCGATCTACGCCAATCAATTGGTTATAAATGCTATAGTTGACTGCAACCACAGCATAGCTTTCATCTTCAAAAGAGATGAGTTGCCCGATCGTTGTCACGCCATCTCCAAAGAACACGTTTAGCTGATCGGCGCTCAAGTTGAGCGTTTGCAGAAAGGCTTTGATATCATCATCAGGGTGCCTTATATTACAGTAAATCAATGAATCGTCTTTTGAGACACACAGTCGATAGTTATATTCTTCCAGAGAAAGACTAAGCTCTGACCAATCCCGATTGATTCCTTGATTTTGCTTCAAAATAGATTCAACCTTTAAAATGTTAGGGTTAAGTTGATTATTCTTGATGGATGTTTTATGGTACATATTAATCATGCCGCTCCCAATTGCAAGCAATACTACCAATGACAACAATACCATCAATGTATTAGAAATAAATATTCGTTTTCCAAGTTTCATAGCAGCACCCTCTAAATAATCTATAGCAAATAATAGCAGTAAATTATAAACTATAAAAGTGGATAATCTAAACAAATGCTAAACGACCAAACTTATTATTTCAGTCGAGTAATTCGCATTGCTTTGGAGCATTATCTACGAACACTATGTAGATTTGCGTCATGGCAGCGGCCCTAATCCATTAAAAAGAGTAACGACAAACAGCAGGATATGAAGTTATGAAAAACTAAATATAAAGTATATCCCAAAGAAGATGAAATCTCGGCTAATATAATCAACCATTTACGATCCAGCTCGCCAGCCGATCGTTTACCAATTAGCGAATTGACCACCACTCCAATTAATGAACACACTGCCATGAAAACGCCAAAGGTTCCCGGACTCATTCCCAAATCTTCTGTAGCACAAGGAGCTGAATGAAAATTTTTAAAAACAGCCAGATAAATGACTCTGGCTGTTTTTGGAATAAATATCAAAATTATTTAACTGAACCAAAAACTAATAAAGGATTACCTTTCTTGACTTGTAGGACGTATAATCATCTCATTAATGGCTACATCATAAGGTTGTTCAATAGCAAAAGCAATAGCACGAGAAATGCTGTTAGCCTCAATGGCTACATCTTCATATAATTTATCAATACCAGGTTTTAGATCCGTATCAGTGATCAAATTAATTAATTCTGATTGAACGGCGCCTGGTGAGATAATAGTGGAACGAATATTGTTTCCAGCCTCTTCTTTTCGAAGACCTTCCGAAATAGCACGTACAGCATGCTTCGTTCCAGCATATACAGTACTCCCAGGTCCAACAACATGTCCTGCTACAGAAGAAAGATTAATAATATGACCTGATTTTTGTTCCCTCATGGTTGGAAGAACAGCAGCGATACCATAAAGAACGCCTTTAATGTTGACGTCAATCATCTTATTCCAATCATCAATCTTTTTCTTATAGAGGAATGAATGTGGCATAACTCCGGCATTATTGACTAATACATCAATTTTTCCAAACTCCTTAAGAGCCATCTCTGCGAGTTCCTCCATTTGTTCATACGAAGTCACATCGATAACTTTATATATCACTGGACCTCCAGTATTTTGAATGTCTTGTTGTAATTTTTCTAAACGATCTTCACGTCGCGCTGCAAGAACAAGTTTTGCCCCTTTGGCGGCAAGTTCTTTTGCAGTTGCTTCTCCAATTCCACTAGAAGCACCCGTAATAATGACAACTTTATCTTGAATATTAGACATACTAAATACCTCCGTTACTTAATAAAAAATTTAAAATTCAACCTATTTCGAAAACACTTCTTTTGCAACCAGCATGGCAGACATTGCCTTCGGCCAGCCAGCGTAAAAAGCAAGATGAGTCATTGCTTCAATAAGTTCTTCTTCTGAAAGACCGTTTTGTTTTGCTAAATTCAAATGGGATTTCAGTTGTTCAGTATTTCCACCAGTTAATAAAGAAGCAACGGTAATTAAACTGCGATCACGCGGAGAAAGCTCCTTACGAGCCCACACATCTCCAAACAATACATCATCAGTTAATTTCACAAGCTTTGGAGCAAAATCCCCTAACTTTTTCTGTGCAACGGTAGGTTCTTTAGAATTTGTCATTTTATACTCCCTCTTTCGTTTTACTTACTTGGATATAGCTAAATTTGATACCTGTAAAAACATTCAATATCCTGCAGAATAAAATTCATGTTAGTTTAAATTGTTATATTCTTCATCTGTTACAGGTTCCAACCACTCGGTGTCTCCCTCATGAACATTCGTACTTATTGCGATATGGGTAAACCAGCTATCCGGTGTAGCCCCATGCCAATGTTTCACATCTGGAAGAATCTTTACTACCTCCCCTTTGTTAAGCACTTGTACAGGTTTTCCCTCTTCCTGATAATATCCTTTTCCTGCAGTAACAAGCAGAACCTGCCCACCGGGATGCTTATGCCAATTATTTCTTGCCCCTGGTTCAAAAGTTACATTACCTATGGGGCAATTAAAGATGGTGTCATGAGGAATTAGCATTTCAAGAAATGCTCCCCCTATGAAATGGTCATTCGTAACTTTTACACCTTTCGGAAAGATTACACTTTCGCTTTTATTGTGAATATTAGACATACTAGAGACCCTCCTAACCTATTTGTTGACTCTATTGTTCACTTTTGCTGCCAATAACGAGAAAGGACACGAAAACAAGAAAAATGATCAACACTATGAATTTTTCATTTGTAAGTGGCTTCTTTTCATTAATATTATATTTTTAAATATTTCTGATAGATTCCAATGACAACTTAATTGGTTAACGCCACTCGGTAAGAAACAGGTAAACTTCCTATTTAGAAGAAACTTCTAAGCCACTATTTCCTGATATACGATTTTGCATGTTTTATATGCATTACTTTATATTAACTATTAGATTATGCAATTTGGAAGCTTCACTGGAATTAGTCGCTAATCCCATATATTTCATTTGAAAACGACGACAGAGATGGCATATTACGTTAGTAATAAAAGGAACAGCATCATCAGGTGCGGTACCTTGAATTATTAGATAAACACGTTTACCTGCTAATGGTGCATCTAAAGTATCTGCAAAACGATCAATGAAAGTCTTTAAATAGCCAGACATACTTGACCAATAAACTGGAGTACCAATCACAATATCATCTGACATTATTAATTGTTTCATGACATTATGAAAATCATCTGACTGCCCACTGATATTTTGTCCGATTTGATTAATATGATGCTCAGCTAAATTTATAGGAGTATAATCAAAACCTTGAAAAACTTCTTCTGCTAATCTAGCAGTATTACCATCAATATTCATACTGCCGTTTAGAAATATACGTCGTTTCAAAAACATCCCCCCTTAACATTATCTTAATAAAATGATGGCTTCCCCCAATCTGTATCTGGTTCACTCACTCCTAGACTCGTTTGAAGATATTTATTACTCTTATCTCCCATAATATCCAAGATTAATTGGGTTACGGCTTGACGCGTAACCTGTGCGCCAATAAAAGGCTCACCTTTTTGAGTAATCATATATTCAGTATTACCCTTTTCATTGTAGAGCCATGTCAATCTTAAAAGGGTATAATCTAGATTAGAGTTTTCTACTATTCGTGCTGATTCAATCTGAGATTGCATTCTAGGACTTCCACCAATCATACGTTTATTCCAGTCTCCGAAAGCTCCAGGCACTTCATCGTAAATACCAAGAACCGATGCACCGATTACTCTTTTCACTCCTGCCTCATGCATGACATCAACGATTGTTTTTGTTGATTTATCGTCCCCCATATCGTTAATATATACAAGGTCAACATCTTTCATTGCTTCATTGAGGTTATCTTTGTCTTTAAAATCACCATCATAGATAATCTCTCGGTCTGCATCACGCACTGTCAAGCGCTTATGGCCGTTTCTTGCATAAAGAACGATTGAATGGTCCGTTTTACTAATTAATTCATTTCTTAACATTTGAGCTATTTGTCCTGCTGCACCTAAAATCAAAACTCTCATAATACATACCCCTTTTAAATAAAATTTATTAAAACCTTACTTACTGTTCCCAATTTAGTCGAATGTTTTAAAAAATTGCTATCGCAAAAATTGACATTCATTATCTTATAGCACAAACCTTTTCGGTTTTCTTTTTCTACAAGGTTCTTGAAACAGAATGAATTTAAAAATCAGTAACCTATTTCTGATAACCAATCTAGTACTTCTTGTTGTGACTCTGGCACATCATTTCTTGAGATTGTCAATCCATTGTCAACTTCAACAATTGCATCAGGTTCTAATTCAACGATTGTTTCTCTAGTATTTGTAAATTGGCTTCCTCCGTGAGTAGAAAATGGAATAATTGTTTTCCCTGAAAAGTCAGTATCATCTAAGAAACTGTAAATGACACTTGGTAAGTCATAGACCCATACTGGATATCCAAATAGAATCGTGTCATAATCATCTAAATTCTCAATATGCGATAAAATCTCAGGACGAAAATTACTTTCATTTTCAGCTTCTCCTTGAGCTACTAATTCATCATGATCTCCTGGATACTCATCAACTGTAGTAATCTGAAAAATATTTGCCCCAATTTCTTCTTCAATCCAATAAGCGATTTGTTGTGTATTTCCAAGTACTTCGCCGTCGGTTACAACTCGACTTGCACCAGCAAGTGCATCTGTTCCAGCTGTTTCAGGCATAGAAAAATAGACAATCAGCGTTCGATTAACGTCTCGTTCTACTGGAGTATAGGTACCATTCTCCTTATTTACTGAATTGCTACTTATGGTCGAATTGTTATTTTTACTTACTTCTTCTTGCGGTTCATCTAGTTTTAGTGAACAAGCTCCCAATAAGAGAACTATCGAAAATATTAAGATAGGATTTAAAATATTTTTCATTTATGCGCCTCCTTTTTAATGAATTTTTATAAAATTCATTCGTTTATAATGATTATCTTTAATTGTTAATAAAATACAGAAATATCACTTCTCGATTTTTATTGACAGTAAAAGTAAATGAGAGCCTCCACTAATTTGTCTCCAAAACACGAATCAATGTAAAACAACTTAATTTCTTATATTATCCAATAAAATTACGATAAGCGTTATCATAATTCTCTTGAATTTTTGCCTAATACTCTTATTTACACTATAAAATCATAAGTGACTTGGCATATTCCTTTTAAATCAAACTATCCCTAATGAGTAAACTTCATACTTACTATAATTTTTTAATCTTGAATTGCCGCAAAATTTCTTAAAATAAAGAAGGCTCTCCCTTTAATTAAAGGAAAGCCCCCGATTGTTTATTTACTTTCTTCACAAAAAAATTCTTATTTAGGAATGGTACTCTTAATTGCCAAGAGGTTCCAAGCCAAAAAGAGCATTAATTCTCTTTAGTTCACCAGTTCCATTAATTAATACAGGAATCAGTCTAGAAAAAGAAACAGTCAGATACGAAACTAGCTGAATATAAGCAATTTAATTTGTACTTTTAAGATTATATTCTTAACATGTACTTTGGGTTAGTCATGAATTTTAAAAGTACCGAGCATTTTCACCATTTCAGGATCTCTATGAGAGAAGAATAAACTTTCTTTTGTATCTAAAGCAGAAATCTTATTCATATCTCCTTGCGTCAACTCGAAATCAAATATATTAAAGTTTTCAATCATTCTTTCTTTACGAACAGACTTTGGAATGGCTACAACTCCTCTTTGAGTTAACCACCGTAGAATCACTTGAGCAACTGATTTGTTATGTTGTTCTGCAATAGATACTAAAACCTCATTCTGGAAGATGTTATTTTTCCCTTCCGCAAAAGGACCCCAAGATTGTATTTGTACATTGTTCTCTTTCATATAGTTAGCGCTATCGATCTGTTGGTTGAACGGATGGGTTTCAATCTGATTTACTGCTGGAATCACTTTATTGTGAACCATTAAGTCTGCCAGACGATCCATATGGAAGTTACTCACTCCGATTGCTCGAATTTTCCCCTCACTGTACAATTCCTCCATCGCCCGCCACGAACCATATATATCACCCAACGGTTGGTGAATTAAGTACAAATCTAAATAGTCTAATTGCAGATTGGCTAGTGAATTTTCAACTGCTTTCTTCGTATTTTCATAGCCCGAATCTTGCACCCACAGTTTTGTAGTAATGAATAATTCCTCTCTAGGTATACCACTTCGTTTAATTGCTCTTCCAACAGCATCTTCATTTTGATAAGAGGCTGCTGTATCAATTAGACGATAACCAGCCATAAGTGCATCGTAAACAGCTTGTTCACATTCTTCTAAGTCGTTCATTTGAAAAACTCCAAAACCAAGAATTGGCATCTCAACACCATTGTTTAAAACTACTTTTTGCATTTGAAATCCTCCTTTAAAATATTGAATCAAAAACTTATTGCTGTAACTATTTTCTCCAAATTTGTTGGAGTAATATAATTAATCATACCTATTTCTGCTTCATTCGTAATCATCACAATGTGCCATAAATCTATCTAGATACGCCAATTTAGTGAATTGGTGGCACATATAAATCTGAGCCTATGTGTAACGCACGCCAATTGGAAGGTGTTTCTCCCTCCCATTGACGGAAGGCACGATAGAATGAATTTAGTTCCTCGTATCCAAGCAAAAACGCTACTTCTTTAATGTCCAGTGAAGGATCGACCAAGTAATCCCTTGCCATCTTATGACGAGTTTCAGACAATAGGTTCTTAAAGGATGTTCCAGCTTCAGTAAGCCGGCGCTGCAAGGTACGTTCACTTATGGATAATTCGCCTGCAACCGACTGGATATCGGGGCGCCCACTAGAAAGGCTTTGTTTTAAAATTCCCTTAACTGTATCGGCGATTGAGTTGCGACGCTGTTGCTTATCCAAAGATAAATCAAGTGCTGGAGTGAGAATTTCTAACAACTCTGCATTGTAAGATTCAAAGTAAAGATCGAGATCGCTTAGATTTAAAGTCAACCGATTGTGCTTTGATTCAAAATGGATTTCACAACCAAAGTAATCTTCAAGTACTTGTTTATTACCCATTGGGTGTGAAAACTCAACAAATTTAGCCTTTAAAGGCTGACCTGTTCCAAGCCTTCCAATTTCTAATAAGGATGCCATCACAACCCCGGCAAGCATCGGTGATTCAGTCAAATCAGAATACAACCATTCCAGTTCAATTGTACAAAGCTCATTTTCCTCGATGATATGAAGCCGTTCAGGTGAGCATAATTGCTTATATCGTGCCATTCTATTTAAAGCTTCACGATAGTTACGAGCGTGATAGGCCGCTAAGACAGTCGGTGGTAACTGAGCTGCCTTTACATCCGTCGTTAGTTTAATAATACCCATTGCAGGATCACTGACAAGTTCAAAAACAGCCTGCCAAATTGAAAAATACTGGTCGGTAGTAACTACAACTGGTTCAGTAAGTATATTGATAGGCAGTCTAGCCCGGTGAATTACCTCTTGTTCCTTTATCCCTACCTTTGGTAAATCTCTCCAAAATGAAGATGGGATTTTAATGCGATCAAAAGAATTAGCTGTCATGATTTTCCTCCCTCCTTCAACTACTTTCTTGAATCTCACCACTCACTGATATAATAATACCTACAATTTATTAAGTAGTAATTATCCAAATACGCCAACACTCTAGTTAATTGCGCCAATTACTTCTGACGGTTTAACTTGTTCTAATAATTTTCCCTCTTTCTAGAGTTTATTTTGAAAATACAGTTCTTTACAATCTAGCACTTTAACAAAAACCACTCTATTGTCACTAAACTGTCCCATTAATACAATGTAATCTACAAAAAAGGATTACCCACCATGGAAAAATTACCTGTCATTGGATTTTTATTTTTACCAATCCTATTAATGGAGGTGGTAATCATGAAAAATCAAAATCCTATTGAGTATACTGGGAAGGTTCTTGATCAACGAAATGACCTTACTGGACCTGATTCAGACAAGGCATCCTATCCAAAACGCCCTAAGCATGTAGCAATCCAGGAGCCTAAAAGAAAATAGAACCAAATACGCTGCCCCCCAAGTGAAGCTTTTTTTCAATAGGGGGCATCTTGGATTGAAACGAGACTAGTCCTATAAACATGCTGTTAACGATTAATTCCTACATCAATCGTTCTTTCAATCAAAACAGGAAGATTAATCTACCTTACTGCATTGTTCTATTCTCTCCAATACTCTCCGCTTTTGATAAAGCATATTAGCAACTTCCCCTACATCTTTTATTGCTGCTTTATTCATATAAGCACCAAAAATCATTCCAGCAACAGGAATCATTTGAAATAGCTTTTTCCATCCGAAATTATCTCGATAAGTTGCAAATACCTCTCTCCAACCTTGTAGTTGAGCAAAACCTTCATCCGCTGAAGAATTAGTCAATTCATTTAATATCGCTTTTTTTCCAACTATATCAGAGGAAGTAAATTGCATACATTTAATCATAAATATCCGTTCTTCCCTTTTTGATGGGTCATAGCCATATGCTACCGCTACTTCTTGTACAGTTTTTAACGTAATTCCTAAAATAAGGGGTATATCAACAGCTAATGTAAAGACACCACCAAACCCAGTTGTTGCCCCCTGGACTTGTGCATTTTTAGCGCGATTTCTAATAAAAGCTTCTGCTGTCTTTTCCATTGAATCAAAAGAAAAGTGTTGGATATCGCTAAGGTTTACATCCTCCTTTAATGACAATTCTTTTTTAACTTTATTTAATGTCTTTTCATTATCCACCAAATAATGACCGCCGTTGTCAATATATTTCGCTATTTCGTCTAGTAGTATATGTATTTTCTCTTGAATAAATTTTGGAGTCAATTTATCTAACAGCACAAAAGGAAGTCTCCCGATTTTTTCCCAAAAGAACAAACCCTTTTGATTTTTTTCCCATTTTTCAATGTTCCTTAATTTTTTTCTAAGTTGCTCTAGATTTTCCTTCTCTTTTATAGATTGTTCCATACTTTTCTCCTTTTACTGAATTATCATTTCATTCATCACCTTAATCATCATCATTCCCGATAGCATGATTATTTCAATATCATCCTCCATAGGTTTCATTCGAACCTTCTACCAAACGAACAGAAAGCTACTATTTTCTTCTATATACGGATTTGAATAGAGAAAAGATTCAATGAAAAGAGGCAAATTTACAAATGTATACTAGATATTCCATTTCCCCTCCTCTTTTCTCTCTGTAATCATGTACTTACCTTCTTTAAGATAATCAAAAAGGACTCTCCTTATGGAAGAACCCTTGAATAAAGTTATGGTTTTCTATACTTCTGAAACTTTATAGCATTGTCACCCGAGTTACTCAATTTTCTTTTTAAAAACAATATATCATTATAAGTTTTTGCCTCCATCATAATCATAATTATACTAAATACACTTGATAAAACTGTACTAGCTAATAATAACCAAATTATTTTCTTAACGCCATTCAACGTCATTTTGCACCCCCTTAATTAGGAAGTATTATCTGTAAAAATGGCGGTTGTTATTCCGCGCTTTACTAACGACACACTTATATCCAAACATTACATAGCGTGGTTCTTATTCCCTCTATGTATGAACCAATAGTGCCAGCGCATATAGAGACAGGCATAGATATAAAATATGATAGTATACCAAATGTTCCATCCTTTATAATTTACATATCCAACAAATACCGATAATGTCTCATATGTAACGGAAAAAAACACCCAAAAAACAAAATAGACAATAAATTTAATTTTTTCTCTAGGCATAAAATTCATATACAAAATGCCAAAAAAAGCCGGCAGTGTTATTTGTATGATTAAATCAATCAATAAATCTCCTTCATCTTTTATTAAATCATATAAATCTAAAATTTCACCCAAAAATATATCTGCAATAAGAGTCTGTACTGTTACGATGAGCCAGGTAATATAAATTTCTTGTTTTGTTAATCTTTTAGGCATTATTAAGAAAATAACTCCAATAAATAGGTACGATCCTAGTAAAAAAATAATTAATTGTTTACTCATAATGTCCCCGTATCTAATAGTTATTCTTTTATTATTGGCTTTTTATTGGTACTTATACAATATTAAAAGCAAAAAGCACCCGATATTCGAGTGCTTCTGTCTTACATTATATCCTAAATCACATAACTCTTTTAAACATCTTCTCCATCTCATATGTCGAATAATGCACAATAATCGGTCTACCATGGGGACATGTAAATGGATCAGACGTAGTTCGTAGTTCGTCAAGTAAGCTCTGAATTTCGTCATTGCGTAAGTGACGGTTTGCTTTAATGGAGCCTTTACAGCTCATCATGATGGCTGCTTCTTCTCGTAAAAGCTTGATGTCTACTTTTCTCATGGAGAGAACTTGTTCAATCATTTCTTCGATTGTTTCTTTTTCTTCTCCTTTTGGGAACCATTGGGGATGGGAGCGAACTAGGTAGCTTTGCTGGCCAAATGGTTCGAGAAATACGCCTACTTTTTCTAATTCAGCTTTATTTTCTTCTATCTTCATCCACTCATCTAGGGAATAATCTAATGTTAATGGGATGAGCATTTCCTGTAATTCATTATGGACTTCTCCGACTTTTTCACGGAAAAATTCGTATTTAATTCGTTCTTGTGCTGCGTGTTGGTCAATTATATAGAGGCCTCTTTCGTTTTGGGCGAAAATATAGGTTCCATGCATTTGCCCAATTGGATAAAGGGGCGGAACTCTTGTGCCTTCCACCACGTCTGCTATTTCTTCCTCTTCCCATGTTTCTTCTACATCTTCCACAAGGGCAGGTGGAATGACATTGCTCGTTTCCTGTTCGTAGAAGAAGGCTGTGGGATCTGTTATTGTTGTATCTTCTCCACCATCTCCAGCTTGCCAACTACTTGGTGCTTCTTCTACAGGCTCATTCCAAGTTGGCTTTTCCTCTTGCTCTACTGTTGGAATAATAAAAGTCGGTTCCGCTTTGGGTGCCGCTACCGGTATAACTGGTTCACGGATTGTATCAAAGCTAAAGGCTGCCTGTTCTTCTTTTGGTGCAGGCTTTTTCTCACGGATAAATCCTGCTGGAATGAGTTCCTTTTTCTTGAATGCCGCTTTAATCGTATTACTTACAAGCTCGTACAGTTCTTGTTCTTTACTAAAGCGAACTTCCATTTTCGATGGATGAACATTGACATCAACTAGAATCGGATCCATTTCTACATTTAAAAGGACAATCGGATACCTGCCAATTGGCAGCAACGTATGATAGCCTTCTTGAATGCTTCGCACAAGGGAATAGTTTTTAATAAATCTGCCATTAATCATTGTTGAAATATAGTTTCTTGAAGCACGGGTGATTTCTGGCAACGCCATATAGCCACTTAATTTAAAATCAAGGGTGCTTGCTGAAATTGGAATCATTTTTTTTGCAATATTTAAGCCATAAATACTCGCAAGTACTTGTCTTACATCCCCATTGCCATTTGTATGCAGGAGCTTGCGATCGTTATGAACGAGGCGAAAGCTAATATCAGGATGAGCAAGCGCTAGACGATTGACGATATCTGTTATATTGCCAAGCTCTGTATGAATCGACTTCATGTATTTCAATCTAGCTGGCGTATTAAAAAACAAATCGCTAACGATAATTTCGGTTCCTCTTCTACCTGGGGCGCCTTCCTGTCTCACTAAATGGCCGCCTTTCAGCTCGATCGTTGTCCCCTTTTCCCCAGTGGAAGTTGTTAAGGTAACTTGGGAGACAGAGGCAATACTCGGTAGTGCCTCTCCTCTAAAGCCAAGGGTGCGAATTCGGAATAAATCATTTTCGTCTTTGATTTTACTTGTCGCATGTCTGGAAAAAGCAGTTAAGACATCCTCTTCGTCAATTCCTTGTCCATTATCGAGAATGCGAATGCTTTGTAATCCAGCTTCTTCGATAAAAATTTCGATCGAAGTGCTTTTTGCGTCAATGCTATTTTCTACTAACTCTTTTACAACAGAGGCTGGCCGCTCAACAACTTCACCTGCAGCAATTTTATTCGAAAGTGCATCATCCAGTTGAATAATCTTTGCCATTGTTTCTCCTCTTTTCTTTGTTACTTTTATTCAGATTAGTGGGCAGTGCATATATTAGATGGAACTGTGATTCTAATTTTGGCTTTTGTTTTGGTGTGAACGCCACTTTTCTCAGATTCCTCTGGATTCTAGCGTTCACCTTGCTTATGAACGCCACTTTTCCTCCAGATTCCTTGGATTCTGGCGTTCATCTCGCTTATGAACGCCACTTTTCCTCCAGATTCCTTGGATTCTGGCTTTCATCTCGCTTATGAACGCCACTTTTCCTCCAGATTCCCTGGATTCTGGCTTTCACCTTGCCTATGAACGCCACTTTTCCTCCAGATTCCTTGGATTCTGGCTTTCATCTTGCTTATGAACACCACTTTTCCTCCAGATTCTCTGGGTTTGGGCGTTCATCTCGCTTTATGAACGCCACTTTTCCTCCAGATTCCCTGGATTCTGGCGTTCATCTTGCTTATGAACGCCACTTTTTCCAGCAGCTCCCTTATCCGTCATTCCGAACTTTCTTATGAAGCTCATATAATGTATTCAATGCCTGCATTGGCGTCATTTCTAGGATATCTATTTCTTTAAGCTTCGCTACGATTTGCTTTTCTTTTGTGGAAATCGTTTTTTGTGGCTTCTTCTCTTCTTCTGTACCAAAGAAAGATAATTGTGCCTCTTCCTCGATTTTTTCTGCTCTTAGAACAGGTTGCTCGATTTTGGCCACTGCTGCTTCTTCAGCAAATTGGTCTTTTTGCTCCAGGCTTGTTAACAGTTCTTGTGCTCTTTCAATAAGTGCTTCGGGTAATTCTGCAAGCTGGGCAACATGAATTCCATAACTTTTATCTGCTGCTCCTTCTTTTATCTTATGAAGGAAGACAACTTTTCCATTTTGCTCCATCGCACTAACATGGACATTACTTAATGACTGAAGCTCGTCCGCAAGCACGGTTAGCTCATGATAATGAGTCGAGAATAACGTCTTCGCGCCGACTTCGTGGTGGATATATTCAATAATCGCTTGTGCTAGCGCCATTCCATCATATGTGCTTGTGCCTCGGCCAATTTCGTCGAACAGAATTAAACTATTGTTGGTAGCATGTAAAAGTGCATTTCTTGCCTCAAGCATCTCAACCATAAACGTACTTTGGCCAGAGATAAGGTCATCTGCAGCGCCGATTCTCGTAAATACTTGATCAAATAGCGGTAGTACTGCTTCGTCTGCTGGTACGTAACAACCGATTTGCGCTAAAATACTTGTTAAAGCAATCTGACGCATATACGTACTTTTACCAGACATATTCGGACCTGTAATTAATAGCAATTCCCTGTCTTTGTGCATGGTGCAATCATTTGCTACATAGCTTTGCGCGTTCATCACCTTTTCCACTACTGGATGGCGACCATTTTTAATAGAAAGGTTGCGATCCGTTGAAAATTGCGGCTTCACATAGCGACGATCCTCACTAACAGTCGCAAAGCATTGCAATACATCTAGTGCACTTACGGTTTTCGCAAGCTTCTGTAAACGCGGAATATATTCTTTAATCATTTCGCGAATAGTTGTGAAAATCTCATACTCAAGCTCGACCATTTTTTCTTCAGCTTGCAAAATTAAGCTTTCTTTTTCTTTTAATTCAGGCGTAATGTAACGCTCTGCATTGGCAAGTGTTTGTTTGCGCTCATACTGGCCTTCTTGTAAAAGATGCACATTCGCTCTCGTTACTTCAATATAATAGCCAAACACACGATTATAGCCAATTTTTAGCGACTTAATGCCTGTCTTTTCTCGTTCTTGTCTTTCCAGCTGGGCAATCCACGTTTTACCGTTTCGACTTGCATCACGGTAACTATCTAATTCAGCATGATAGCCGTCTAAAATGATATTTCCTTCTTTAATGGAAAGTGGCGGATTTTCCACAATCGCACGCTCTAATAAGTCCGTAATATCTTCACAAGGATCAAGTTCATCTGCAAGCCTGCTTGCTTCTTTTGACCCGAACGATGCAACGATTTGCTGGATAATCGGTACTTGCTGCAATGATTTTTTTAGCTGCACAAGATCTCTTGCATTCACATTACCGAAAGCAACTCGTCCTGCCAACCGTTCTAAATCATAGACTTCCTTTAATTTTCCCCGTAAATCCTGACGTTCAAAATAATGGCCAATCATCGTTTCTACTAAGTTTTGACGATATTCAATTTCATCTTTATTTAATAACGGACGATCAATCCATTGTTTTAGTAGTCGGCCGCCCATCGCTGTTTTCGTTTCATCCAATAACCATAGGAGGGAACCTTTTTTCCCTTTTGAACGAATCGTTTCCGTTAATTCTAAGTTTCGCTTGGAATAATAATCAATTTTCATGAATTGGTCGATTACATAAATAGAAACTGACTGTAAGTGATCCAGGCTTCTTTTTTGTGTTCGGTATAAGTAATTGAACAAACGAGCAACGGTGTTTTTCAGCTGTTGTTCTTCGATTCCTTGTAATAAAGGTGCATGCATGTCTTTTTCAGCGGTATCATTTTCAATCGAAAGCGTTAAAGTTCCACGCTCCTGTAATCTCTTTAAATACTCCTTTGAAAAGTCGTCTGAAACGACAACCTCTTTTGCTCCTGATAGCGATAATTCGTTCATTAATGAATCGATTCCAGTTAAAATCGTTGCTTTACTTTCCCCAGTCGATAAATCGCTGTATGCAAAGCCGAATTTTTCGTCTGCAAATAAAGAGATTGTGGCAATATAGTTGTTTTCTTTATCGGAAAGATTTTTTCCTTCCATCATGGTCCCAGGCGTAATTAGCTGAACAACTTCTCTTTTTACGACACCCTTTGCTTGCTTGGGGTCTTCTGTTTGTTCACAGATTGCTACCTTGTAGCCGCGCTCGACTAGCTGTTCAATATAATTTGGTGCAGAATGGTGAGGAACTCCACACATCGGGATTCGCTCCGCACCGCCTCCTTCTCTGCTTGTTAACGTAATTTCAAGCTCCTGTGATGCTTTGATTGCATCCTCAAAAAACATTTCATAAAAGTCTCCTAAACGAAAAAATAAAAAGGCATCCTGATAATCTGCCTTTACCTGTAAGTATTGTTGTATCATTGGCGTATATGTTGTCATAACTTCCTCCAAAATCCAAGTCCAAATCTATTATTTTCTCATTATACCATAAAGAAATAGAATATTTGAGTGGGGGGTTTTGGGAAAAGGGTATCTCATTTAAACATGGATCCGTATTAAAAGGCTGTTTTCTAAAAAATTGTTGCTTTTTCAATAGAAAAAATCAATTAATGAGAAAAATTGAGCAGCCTGAATACGTGTAGACTCCTATGGGCTCATCGCTCGCCCCATGGAAAGCGAAGTGTATTCTGATATGCTGCGGGTCATAGCAACAAACTTTACGAAAACAGCCTAAAGAAAAAAAGACTAGGAAGCTCCTAGCCTTTACTCTTCTTCTCCGCCTACGAGAAAATCTGGATTTAATTCTTCAAATTCTTCGTCTTCTACTTCATCTTCAAACCATGCATCATTATCTTCTTTGCCACATTCGTCTGTACATACTTCTACACAGATTTTTGTTTCTCCGATAACTTCTACAATGAATTCTCTTTCTACATGAACAATAATTTTATTGCCATTTGGAGAAATCACTGCTTCGATGCAGTTTGGTTGCTGTAATACAGTTGCAATCACATCGTGGTCTTCTAGGCAGTCAGGATCACGATATTTTAGTTTAATGACATCTGTATATTTTACACGCTCTGTAACTACTTCTGTTTGTGTATTGTCATTATAGGAATACCAAACGTTAATGTCATAGTATCCGCAAATTTCTACTGTTTTACCAACCTTTTCTGCTTCATACGTATGGTTGATAATCCAGCAGCCCAAGATGCTTGAAGGGCTGTTGTCTGGGCAGATCGTATGATTGGATTTTGTGAATTTACGTCCTTTCGCTACGACTGCCTTTGTAATAATCTCTCTATATTCTCCCATGTTCGAGCGAAACCTCCTCATTCATTTTCATTTCATCCTATGCGGGATAGGAGTCTAGTGTGCGATAAAATTTAAAGATGTAAGTAATGCTTAAATCTACTTCATTGTATGTAAAACTTGGGTAAGTGTGCCGATATTAGCCATTTTTCTAGACGAATATCCTCGTCTTTACACGGCAACAGCAAGCCTCTTAACCGGATTGAATCCATTTCTATTCCTAGGTAAAACTCATCAAGAATGAGAAATTTTTTTAACCTTTGAAAAAAAATATGCGTTTGTATTAATACATTCGCGGATACAGCTTGTTCGAATCTTTATATACTGTAGTATACGGTAAGGGGGTGAGGAAGTTGGCAGGGTTATTTAATAAAAACGATCAGTTTGATTTTAAATTCAATGTTAATGGTAAAGAGGTATCTGGTGAAGAAGGAGCAAAATATGCACAAGAATTAATCGGTAAGCTGTCTACTGAAATGGGTGGCTTAGTTCAAAAATTAACCAAAGGTTTAACAAACAATGTATCTGAAAGCACAATTGATGCAGTAAAAGAGAAGGTTGCGCCAAATATTGATTTAGATTCTATTAAAGAAAAAGTGGCAAATATTGATTTAGATTCCATTAAAGAAAAAGTAAAGCCGAATCTGAATCCAGAAGCACTAAAGAGTTTAGTAAGTGAAGAAGCATTAAGTAAGCTACAAGAGAAATTACCTGTTATTGATGCTTCAAATGATGATGGAAATCTTAAATTAAATGTGAATGGCAAGCCTATTTTTTCACTAGATCTTTCGGATTTCATCAAAAAATAAGGAATGAATCTCACTTTTTGAAAGGAGGTGAAATCATATGTTGTCTAACTACACATCTGATTGTCACAAAGGTAACGGTTCTGGCGTTGCTGGTACTGATGTTACTGCTAAAGGTAAAGGCATTGGAAATAAAGGGGCAGAACTTCGCGGATTCACTAACGCTACTCAAGGAAATGGTAACCTTGCTAACCAATTTACTGCTTCTGGTGCTGCTGGTGGTGCTGCTGTAGGTGTTAACTTATTAAACTTCTTTGTTGGTGGTATTTTAGTTAATGCTAACGTTGCTGGTGCTGCTACTGCTGTATCTTACAACGAAAACAGCCCTGAAATGGTGAACGAAGGTTAATCACCTTTTAAGATAATCACTCCTACAAAAGAATTGCATATTATAAAGGGCAACATCATCTGGTGTTTGCCCTTTTCTAATTTTACATACCTAATAGGAGGAGGGAAAAGAATGGCAAAGGATAAAAATATCGGCTTAACCGCTGATAAATTAAAGGAACTTGGTGTACCAGAGGAGCTTATTGATAAAATTCTTGAAACGGGAGGTCCTTCTGTTAATACACATGCAGAAGGCGGAAATGGCGGGAGTGCTGTCAGCCTAACTTATGTTGATAACTACTCTGTTCTATTTCTAGTCTATACATTTCTTCAACAAACGATTAATAATGGAAATGCGAAAGATAAAGAAACAAAGCAGCTGAATAAAGCATTGCTTTCGACTCTGCAAACAGCCATGAAGGAACAGCAGGAATATCGGAAAGCTTTCTTACGAGCGATTAATATTTTAAATAATCAAAATAAGTAAAAAAACCAAGCCATATTCTCGCTTGGTTTTTCTTTTGGGTATTTTAATTGTATTTGCCAATAAATGAAGCTCGTTGATTTCCATTCCAGACACAAGGTTCGCCTGGAAGGATGAAACTCCCATCAGCGCAAAATGATAACATTATGTAACGATGAACAATCCATCCTTACAAATAAATTCCCTTTATTGTTGTTTCTTTTTTTCACTAGACCCCAGGATGTCCGTTTCAACTGTTTCTGCGATGGTTTTTGTTACCATTTGCAGCATGTCGTTGACGACTTCCTGTGATTCTTTAAATTCGCTAACAATTGGGAGCTCATCGATTTCTTTTTGCAATGCATCAATTTTTGCTTCTGTTTCTTTTAAAGCAGCAATTTTTCCATAGTGCTGTAGATTCACTGCTTGCTTTTGCAATTTTTTGATTTGGGCAATTCGATCATTTACTTTTGTATTTTGATTGATTTGCTTTTCTGCACGCTGATAAAACTCGACTTCTTCCGTATCTCGAATCATCTTGGCAAGTTGTTCGGTTCGCTCGATGATTTCTTCTTTTGTATATTTAGCCATTAGTTTGCCTCAACAGCTTCCGCTTCTAATACTTCGATCATTTCTCCGTTTAATGACCATGTTTTTGCATCCGTTATCTTTACAGAAACAAGTTTGCCGATTGCAGACTTTGGTCCAACAAAGTTTACTAGCTTGTTTTTACGAGTATAACCAGCAAGTACCTCTGGATTATTCTTGCTTTCCCCTTCCACAAGGACTTCCACAATTTGGCCTTGATAGCCCTTCATGGAATTAGCAGAATACTCATTAACTAAAGCATTTAATCGCTGTAAGCGTTCCTTTTTCACTTCCATCGGAACATTATCTTTCATTTTCGCAGCTGGTGTACCTTCGCGCGGAGAATAAATGAATGTATAAGCCGCTTCAAAGCCAACCTCTTTATAAAGAGATAGCGTTTCTTCGAATTGCTCATCCGTTTCATTTGGATACCCAACAATAATATCTGTTGTAAGAGTTAAATTTGGAATAGCTGCTTTCATTTTACGAACTAATTCTAAATATGTTTCTCTTGTATATTTACGTGCCATAATTTTTAGGACGTCAGTAGAGCCGGACTGAACTGGTAAATGGATATGCTCCACTAAATTGCCGCCCTTAGCGAGCACTTCGATTAAATGATCATCGAAATCACGTGGGTGACTTGTCGTAAACCGAACACGCGGAATATCAATTTTGCGCATTTCTTCCATTAGATCACCGAAGCGGAAATCGATATCTGTGAAGTCTTTTCCATATGCGTTTACGTTTTGACCAAGTAATGTGATTTCTTTATAGCCTTGTGCAGCTAATTGACGCACCTCTTGGATAATATCCTCTGGACGGCGGCTACGCTCTTTTCCGCGCGTATAAGGAACGATACAGTATGTGCAGAATTTATCGCAGCCATACATAATATTAACCCAAGCTTTAATTTTTCCATTACGGACTTTTGGAAGGTTCTCGATAACGTCCCCTTCTTTAGACCAAACTTCTACTACCATTTCTTTTGACATATATGCTTCTTGAAGAATATTCGGTAAACGGTGAATATTATGCGTACCAAAAATCATGTCTACTTGTGTATAAGTTTTTAAAATCTTATTAACTACAGATTCTTCTTGGGACATACAGCCACAAACCCCAATTAAAAGGTCTGGTTTCTCTGTTTTTAAATGCTTTAAATGTCCTAATTCACCAAATACTTTATTTTCTGCATTTTCACGAATAGCACATGTGTTAAGAAGGATTACATTGGCATCATCCACTGTATCTGTTGCCTCATAGCCTAATGCTAAGAAAATTCCTGCCATTACTTCTGTATCATGCTCATTCATTTGACAGCCATATGTGCGAATGTAGAATTTACGCCCTTCTCCCATTCCACGGAATTGTTCTGAAATAGAAAAATCTTTCTCATAACGAACTTCTTCTTTTCCACGTTTTTTTGCATCTTTTAAAGAAGGCGCTTTGTATACTGTTTCGAAATATTTGCTATAATCCTTTTCGGATTTTTTGTCCGAAGAATTATTGCCTTCAATTTGTTGTCCTTCTAAACGTTGTTTTTCATTCATCTCAACTACTCCTCTCTTATCGATGATTTTGTTTCATCCATAAGGTTGTTAATATGCGTGTCTTAGGTTAGTTCTTATAGATTGCTGTTTTGCTTTATGAAGGAAGTTCCCTTCCCCACCATCTACTTTGTGATGTGCATTTTGAAAACTTCCTAGATTTGATAAGCAACAATCTATAACTAGAAGTTGTTTCATATGTACTATTCTTTATAGACATATTTTCATTATTCTAGTATAAGCCTTTGACCTTTTGAAAACAATAGCAAGGTTAGAAAGAAAGATTTCTACTATTTTCTTTATCTTTATATAGGAATCTCACAGTAACGGGCAGTTGCGTTTTCTACCTCAAAAGGAGAGAACGCAACTGCCCGTATGCTTATTAAAATGCCCCTTTATTTCGGAAATCTCTTTACCATATTCGTATATAAAAACTTCTCTACTTGACTACTAGTATAATATTTAGTTAGTTCATTAATTAAATTAGGATAATCAGCGGTGGAAGATAGCCCTTTTACTGTTTGAGCTATTCCATCAAAATCAGAGCCAAAGCCGACATGATCTTCTCCACCAAGTGAACAGATATAATCTAAATGCCGCAATACATCTGTAATAGTAGCTGCATTCGATCCACTTAAAAAATGCGGAACGAAGGTAATGCCAATCACGCTGTCTGCTTCAATTAGCGCTTTTATTTGGTCATCTCGTAGATTACGAGGATGTGGGCAAAGATTATACGTATTTGAGTGGGAAGCATATGGATGATCGGCAAGCTCCATTACATCCCAAAAGGAATTCTCTGATAAATGGGAAACATCTACCCATATATCTTGTTTATTCAGAAGCTTTACTGTTTCTCTTCCAAATAAAGATAAGCCTGCCCCTCGAGGTTCTAACGCACCATCTGCAACAGCATTTGCATAGTTCCATGTTAGACCGACTGCTGTTACGCCTAATTGAAGCAATGTCTTTAATTTCAATAAATCTCCACCGATAGCATCACAGCCCTCAAGTGTTAGAATTGCACCCGTTTCCCCTTCCTTCAATTCCTCGATATCCTTTTTACTACGGATAAATTTTAAATCTGGATTAGGCTGTAAGATTTTTTCATTAAAAATAGTTGCCATGGATAATGCAGCTTCAAACTTCATATCTGGATGGACCGATTCGGGAATATAGATGGCAAAACATTGAATCTTTGCTCCACCTTTTTGTAACCCTTCTTTCGTTATATGAAGATTTTCACTATTCTGAAAATTAATCGTTTTATCCTGAAACATTTTATACAATACATCACTATGTCCATCAAAGTACTTCAAAAAGATTCACTCCTATACGAATATGGTCTCAATTTTCTTCTATGTAAATCTTGGTGGCTTTCCATCAAGATATCATTAATCGCAAACTATTTAAACTCTAATCTTTCCTTTTCCAAATAAAAGAAAGGGTGTCTCCTTCATTCGGTTTACACACGCACAGCTTCAAGAGTCTAGTTAGGAGGAAAGTTCATTCTCCAACTTTTAATCTTAGCTGTGGGGACTAGACCTTATTGATGAGACACCCCCCTTCTTTTTGAAGGTTTGCTCTATTCCATTCTAAAGAAAATTCCCCTAAAAGGATATATTCTGCCCTGAGCGAATGCACCAATCACAAGAAGGGAAAAATGGGAAAGCATGCAAATCATGCTTTCATTTCTTTTTTTTCATATACACTTATTTTCTCTTTATCTAGGCTCCACAATGAGCTTGATGGCCGTTCTTTCCTCACCGTCAATAACGATATCAGTGAAGGCAGGGATACAGATTAAATCCACTCCGCTAGGTGCTACAAACCCTCTTGCGATAGCAACTGCTTTAACCGCTTGATTTAATGCACCTGCACCAATTGCCTGGATTTCTGCTCCACCTCTTTCTCGTAGAACACCTGCAAGCGCACCAGCTACAGAATTGGGACTAGACTTTGCTGAAACCTTTAATATCTCCATTTCTAGCTCCTCCTTGTTTAACCCCCCCGCATGTTTCATTAAGATTAATGAACATATCAGGATATATATCATTCCAATGTTACTATATTCCAAGTTTAATACACATATTCCAGCTTGGACATAAAAACTTTGAAAATATTTGATTTTTCAGGAAAGAAGGAAGAGCTACTTTTCTTTATGAATAAAAAGGATGATCCTCATTAATTAAAATGCGCTCAATTTTCTTCGCCTTGCCAGTCTTCTTATCCACTTCAATCAAACACCCGCTAAGCTGGGCTCTCCCACTTTTTGGTGGCTCAAAACGTGTTGGCAGATTTGTCAAAAAGCGATTTAGCACTAATTCTTTTTGCATACCAAGTATGGCATCATATGGTCCTGTCATGCCAACATCCGCCATAAAAGCAGTTCCATTTGGAAGAATGCGATTATCAGCTGTTTGCACATGTGTATGTGTTCCAACTACTGCCGTAACCTTTCCATCTAAATACCATCCCATTGCTTGCTTTTCACTAGTAGCTTCGCCGTGAAAATCAACGAAAATAATATCTGTACGCTTTTTCGCTTCTTTCACTAAGTGATCAATTACGATAAATGGATCATCACTTGGATTCATAAAGGTGCGTCCTTGTAAATTAATGACCGCTACTTCGATATCATTAATTTTCACAAAAACCATTCCTTTTCCTGGATTGTTCTCAGGAAAGTTAGCAGGTCGCACTAAATATTTGGCTTTATCAATAAATTCAAATATCTCGCGATTATCCCAAGTATGATTCCCCATCGTTATAGCTTGAGCACCAATTTCTAAAAAGCTTCGATAGATTTTCTCTGTAATACCTTTCCCGCCAGCAGCATTCTCTCCATTTATAATGGTCATCTGTGGTCGGTATTTATCCTTCAGCTTTGGTACGTACTCTTTGATCATGTCTCGGCCCATAGAGCCTACGACATCTCCTATAAATAAAATATGCATGTCTTTTTTCCCACTTTCTAATTTTCACTATGTAACAGTGTAACATACAATTCCCTTTCGCTCCTAACTTGATTTGCCTTCCTAAACTTTCAGGAAGAATGCTACACTTTTTCCATACAAAAAAACGGTGCAAATCGCACCGTTTTTTATTTTGCATATTCAACCGCTCTTGTTTCACGAATAACGGTTACTTTTATATGACCTGGATAATCTAGTTCCTCTTCGATTTTCTTACGAATATCGCGCGCTAATCGATGGGATTCTAAATCATCTACAAGATCTGGTTTCACCATAATTCGAATCTCACGACCTGCTTGAATAGCGAATGACTTCTCTACTCCATCATAAGATTCTGAAATTTCTTCAAGCTTTTCAAGACGGCGAATATAGTTTTCTAATGTTTCTCTTCGCGCTCCTGGTCTTGCAGCTGAAAGTGCGTCAGCAGCAGCTACTAGTACAGCGATGATTGAAGTTGGTTCCGTATCACCATGATGGGATGCGATACTATTGATTACAACAGGATGTTCCTTATACTTGGTAGCAAGCTCAACACCAATCTCCACATGGCTTCCTTCGACTTCGTGGTCAATTGCTTTACCAATGTCATGTAGTAAGCCTGCTCTGCGGGCAAGAGTTTGATCTTCACCAAGTTCAGCAGCTAAAATTCCTGATAATTGTGCCACTTCCATACTGTGCTTTAATACATTTTGTCCATAGCTTGTACGGAATTTTAGACGTCCAAGAATTTTAATTAAATCTGGATGTAATCCATGAACTCCGACTTCAAACGTTGTTTGTTCCCCGATTTCACGAATATGTTCATCCACTTCCCGACGTGCTTTATCAACCATTTCTTCAATACGAGCTGGATGGATTCGGCCATCCTGAACGAGCTTATCTAGCGCAAGTCTTGCCGTTTCACGTCTTATTGGATCAAAACCAGATAGTATAACTGCTTCTGGTGTATCATCAATAATTAAATCAATTCCTGTTAATGTTTCAAGTGTTCGAATATTACGACCTTCTCGACCGATAATTCGACCTTTCATTTCATCATTTGGAAGGTTAACAACGGAAACTGTAGTCTCGGCAACATGATCAGCCGCACAACGTTGGATTGCAAGTGACAGAATTTCTTTAGCCTTTTTATCCGCTTCTTCTTTCGCTCTAGTATCACTTTCTTTGACCATTATCGCAATATCATGAGCAACTTCTTGCTCTGTACGCTCTAAAATGATGGACTTTGCCTCTTCTCGAGTTAAGCCAGAAATGCGCTCTAGTTCTGTTTGCTGCTTGCGAACCATCTCATCCACTTTGCTTTCCATCTCTTCCATATGCTGTTGTCTTTTATTAAGAGAATCGTCCCTCTTCTCTAAAACTGATTCACGTTTGTCTAACGTTTCTCCCTTGCGATCAAGATTTTCCTCTTTTTGCAATAAACGATTTTCTTGTTTTTGTAGTTCATTTCTTCGATCACGAACTTCTAGTTCTGCTTCACTACGAAGCTTGTGAATCTCATCCTTTGCTTCTAACAAAGCTTCTTTTTTCAATGCGTCTGCTTCACGCTTTGCATTTTCAATAATTTGTTCAGCAGTCATTGTTGCATTGCTAATTTTTGCATTAGCATTGGACTTTCGAATAAAATATACAACAAAGCCAACAACGGCAATAACGATTAGAATAAGCAAAATGGAGATGATATCTAATAAATCCATCATTTTCACCTCCTCTTGCTATCAAATTGTGTTTGTTACGATTTTAAAAGTATTGGCTTAATGTTCCTTTTTTCAATCGAAATTTCCCTAGTCATTTAATCGTTTTCTAGGTTTTCATACTTATAAAAATGTAAAATATACAATTCAATTGTATAGTTGTACCAATTTATTGTCAAGACTTAGAACTAGTAGGATTAACCTATTTCTCATTGGCTATCTTGTTATCCTTTTTTCTCTAACAATTGCTCTATTATTCCTATATATGTATGAAATTTCTCCCTATTAAACTGTGATAGATTATCACTACTTAACCTATCATCCGTATTATAGTCAGAAAATAGGCTTGTTAAACCTGATTGGGTCTTTTATTCTGTTGGTTTTTTCTCGGAACACTTTTTTACTTATAAATATATTTAGAGCACACAGACAAGAAATTTATTCTTCGAATACAAAATATTCTTATAGAAACCAATCAAAAAAAGATGGAAAAGTGGATATACCACTATACCATCTTTTTTAAGGATTAATCGATTAATTCGAATTTTTCTTGGTCGTCATTTTCTGGCTTTAATGTAACTTCTTTATCTAGTCCGTAGTGTTCACGGATTTTCTTTTGAATTTCCAGACGCATTTCAACGTTTTCTTTTAAGAACTGCTTCGCGTTTTCACGACCTTGTCCTACTCTTTCTTCATTATAAGAATACCAAGCTCCACTCTTCTGAACAATATCAAGTTCTGAACCAAGATCAATAATCTCGCCTTCTTTTGAGATACCTTCTCCATACATGATATCAACTTCTGCCACTTTGAAAGGTGGTGCTACCTTATTTTTAACAACTTTAATCTTTGTTTTGTTCCCTACCATGTCTGTCCCTTGTTTTAATGTTTCAGCACGACGAACCTCTAAACGAACAGATGAATAGAATTTCAATGCACGTCCACCAGGAGTTACCTCAGGGTTTCCGAACATAACACCGACTTTTTCACGGATTTGATTAATGAAAATAGCAATCGTTTTTGATTTATTAATTGCTCCAGATAATTTACGAAGCGCCTGTGACATTAAACGTGCTTGAAGCCCAACATGGGAATCTCCCATTTCTCCTTCAATCTCCGCTTTCGGTACAAGTGCAGCTACAGAGTCAATAACTAAAATATCCACAGCCCCACTTCGGACTAAGGCTTCTGCAATTTCTAACGCTTGCTCTCCAGTATCTGGTTGAGAAAGTAATAACTCGTCAATATTAACACCTAGCTTTTGTGCATAAACTGGATCTAATGCATGCTCAGCATCAATAAA